>JAGQNU010000039.1 GCA_020427905.1 Candidatus Saccharimonadota bacterium
AGGCGCTGGAGATTCTGGCGAGGCGAGCTAATGTCGACCTGAGTCAGTATCAGCGTGGTGATGGTAGCATGGCTAAAAAGAAGAAGCGGATGATTGCCGCCCACAAAGCGGCGGCCGAGTTTTATCATGTTTGTTTATCGCGGCACGCTGCAGCGCTCAAGTATGTCAAGGAGGCGCGGAACTTCTCTGTCGAGACGATCCGCACCTGGCAACTTGGCTACAGCCCGGAGGATGGCCGCTCCCTCCTCANATACTTGAAGAAGAAGGGGTTCTCAGAGGATGAACTCTCTGGCGCCGGCCTTATCACCAAGCGTCGCGGCGAGTGGGGTGATATGTTCAGGGGCCGTATTATGATCCCACTCTGTGATGCACAAGGCCAGGTAGTTGGTTTCACTGCACGACTTTTAAAGGATAGTAAGAACGCGCCAAAGTATTTTAATACGCCACAAACACCAATTTACGACAAAGGGCGGCAAGTCTTTGGACTGCACCTGGCTAAGTCTGCTATGCGTAAGCAAGATTACGCGGTACTGGTGGAGGGTAACCTCGATGTGATTGCAGCGCACCAAGTGGGGACTGATAATGTGGTGGCGTGTGCAGGTACGGCACTGACCGCAGATCACCTTAGGATAGTGAGTCGGCTGACGCCAAACGTGCGGTTGGCCTTTGACGGCGACAACGCTGGGCTTACGGCAACGGAGCGAGCGATTGGGCTTGCGCAAGACGTTGATGTTAACTTGCTGGTTGTTGCCATGCCTGATGACGCCAAAGATCCAGACGAACTGATTCAGTCTGGTCCTGATAAGTGGCGGACGGTGCTTGATGCTGCCTCTGACGCTGTGACTTGGGTTCTGCAACGGTACGAGTCGGTATACGACAAAACGACTGCAGAGGGTAAAAAACAGCTGTCTAATCGGGCGTTGGCGATTATCGCACGTATCTCAGATCCAGTAGAGCGTGAACACCATATACACGCATTGGCCCAGAGTTTAGCGGTGTCAGTTGACTCTCTTCAGGAGAAGCTGACACGCCAAAAGCAACCACAGAAATCTCACAAAGTCGTAAAGGCAGAGCAGGTTGCACCAGATCACACCGGCTACGAGGATGACTTTTTGGCAATCAATGCCCTGTATCCAGACGTGCGTGACAGCTTAGCGAGAGTTGTCAACGATTCACTCGCCTCGGAGCGACGAAACGCGGCATTGGCGGGCCTACGCGAGTTAGATGGACACACTACACTGGGCGTAAAAGTTGCCGAGGGGTTGCACATTGATGAGGATTATGCAAAAATACTACTATTAACTGCTGAGGAAAAATATAGTGAATTCACGCCTGCTGCACAGCTAGCAGAAGCAATGGCCTTAGCACGAAGAATTGAAAAAACAGCAAACAAAAGACAGCTCGCTACATTGACCGCCAAGATTAGAGAGGCCGAGGCAGCCGGTAAGGTTGACGAGGCGGCGGCGTTGTTGGAGCAGTACCAGCAATTAATACATGGGGAGTAGACACGAGTGCCAAAGAAACCAGCCACTAAGTCAGATGCAAAAACTAAAACTAAGGCAAAGGCGAGCGCAAAAAAGACTGCCAAGGTCTCAGGTGAGGACCGCGAGAAGCTACTCAAAGACCTAGAGACTAAGTTGCTCGAGACTGCTAAAAAACAGGGTAATATCCTAGAGCAGCAAGAAGTGCTGGATGCGGTTGAGGAGACTGGCCTCTACGATCATCTCAATGACATCTATAAGCGTCTCTCAAAAGCCAAGGTTGCAGTGACAACTAAAGATGAGCCAGATGAAAAAGATATCCTTGAGACGACCGAGGACGAGGATGAGGAGGTTGTACAACAAGACACGAGCTACCTGGATGATATCTCCGATGACTCCGTACGACTATACCTGCGTGAAATTGGTAAAATCCCACTGCTGACAGCAGAGGAGGAGCTCGCGCTGGCACAAAAAGTTGTGTCTGGTGATAAGCGCGCCAAAGATCAAATGGCCGAGGCTAACATGCGTCTGGTTGTCTCTATCGCAAAGCGCTACTCTGGGCGTGGCTTGGACTTTCTTGACTTAATCCAAGAGGGCAACACAGGACTACTGAGGGCTGTTGAGAAGTTTGATCCTGATAAAGGTTTTAAGTTCTCAACCTATGCAACCTGGTGGATCAGACAGGCGATCACACGTGCCATTGCTGATCAGGCCCGCGTGATCCGAATTCCGGTACACATGGTGGAGACAATCAATAAACTGCTCCGTACCCAGCGTCGTATGACACAAGAGCTGAACCGTGAGCCAACCATTGAGGAGCTCGCCAAAGAGCTTGAGATGGAGCCAGAAAAAGTCGAGTACGTCATGAAGATCAAACAAGACGTGAATTCACTGGACGCGGCAGTTCGTGATGATGAAGAAGACTCCGTACTTGGTGACTTTATTGAGGACGAGGACACCAAGAGCCCAGATGAGACCGCGACAGAGCAACTTCTGAAAGAGCAGGTACAGAACATTTTAGCTTCAGCGCTCTCAGATCGAGAGCTTAAGATTGTCCGCATGCGCTTTGGCCTTGAAGATGGCAAGAACCATACACTTGAGGAGGTTGGCCACGAGTTTGCAGTCACCCGTGAGCGCATTAGACAAATCGAGGCCAAGGCACTCGCAAAACTACGCAAACACAAGGATGCTAAAAAGCTCTATGAGTACCTCAGCTAAGCTTGTTACCATCGGTCTTGCGGGAACGTTTGCAAGTGGTAAAGATAGTCTCGGGCGGTTCCTTGAAGAGAAGCACAATATAAAGCACATCTCTACGAGTGATATCGTGCGTACATATGCTCAGGAGAAGTATGGCTCGATTGAGCGGCCAGTATTGTATAAAATGGCAAACGAATTACGCGATACGCGTGGTGCAAATATCCTCACAAAGCTTGCTCTTGAGCTGTATGAATCGTATAGAGAAAGTTATCCTGCGGGCGTCTGTGTGAGCGGTTTTAGAGCGTGGGCTGAGGCTGCTGAGATAAAAAAACACGGTGGCATCATCGTATTTACAGATGCTCCTGTAAAGACGCGCTATATCCGTACAATAAAGCGAGTACGTGACGGCGAAAGTTTCAATACATTTGAAGAATTTCAGGCTCGTGAAGCACGGGAGAATGGTGAGGTAAACAGTGAGTTCAGCGTAGCTGGCATCAAGCCGCGTGCTGACATAGTTCTTGATAACGATGCACCACTCGAGGAATTTCTGGCCCAAGCAGAAAAGGCCCTCGGACTCAGCAAGTAACTCTAGAGCGTGTGGCTTTTGCGCTGATGCTGGAGGTGTAGGTAGTTGACCATAATGAGCCAGGCTGATGTCGGGAGCAGTGTTAGCAACTGGGCATACAGGATTCCGTGACCAGCAACACGTGCAACCAGACTGGTTACAACCAGTATGATTGCTATCACAAAGAGGTAGCCTGAGAGCCGTGCGATTGCGGCGTGTTTTTTTGAGTAGGCAATAAAAAGCATCGGTGCTGAGTAAAGGGTGGCCGCCAGTACTATCATGATATTGTGTAGGTCAAATATAAACGTATTCACATATGGTTGGTATGGTACCCAGGCTACAACTGCGTAACATGCGCTTGCGAGCAGTGTACAGAGAGATGTGTAGCGCCAGTACTGATCGAGGTGCCGGGAGAACAAGTACCAGACGAGTGCACCGAGGGAGAGCGAGACACCAAAAAACAGGTGAGTTGACTCGTAATATCCGTACTGGCTGAGCGGCTCATTGAGATCGAGTGGATGGATTAATGTCATCATGATGATTGATGTCCAGGCAACAGCTGGCATTACAAAACCAAAGTAGTTTGTGATGCCTTGTGATGAAGTGTGAGTACTCACTTTACTCATATTCTATCAGATGGGATATACTAGTTATATGAGTAGTGTGCGGAAGAAGCTGGCAATTATTGATGGTAAGTCAGTATTTTACCGCGGCTATTATGCGATGCCGGCACTGGCGCTGAGTGACGGAACCCCAACGGGTGGTGTGTACGGTTTTGCAGCCATGAGCCTTGAGCTTATCAAAAAATTGAAGCCAGACTATGTCTGCGTTGCCTGGGATAAGCCAAAAACTAACATTAGACGTCGGCTCAAAGTTCACCCCGAGTACAAAGCTGGCCGCAAACCTGCACCACCTGATTTTTATAAACAAATTCCGCTACTGAATGAGATGCTCGAGGCCTTTAGCTGGCCCCTCTATGAGTTTGACGATTACGAGGCTGACGACATCATGCATACGTTAGCCAAAAAAGGTGAGGCTGATGGCCTTGAGGTGATGCTGATTACCTCGGACTTAGATGCATTGCAGAGTGTCAGTGAGCATGTGCACGTCTATGCGCTCAAGAAGGGCTTTAGCAACATCGAGCGCTTTGACATCAAGGCGTTCGAGGATAAGTACGGCATTGCTGTCGATCAGTTCTTGGATCTCAAAAGTCTGAAAGGGGATAGCTCGGACAATATCCCAGGAGTTCCGGGTGTTGGCGAGAAGACGGCAGCCCAACTGTTGCATGAGTATAAAACACTCGATGGTATCTATGAGAATGTTGCTCTGATCAAGCCAACGGTAGCCAAAAAGCTTGAAGCTGGCAAAGATTCGGCACTTATGAGTAAAGAAGTTGCGCAGCTGTATGACGATGCGCCGGTTGAACTCGATTTGGCTGCAATGGACGTCAATGATCTCGACACCGCTAAACTGAAGGCACTGCTGCAACGGCTTGAGTTTAGATCGTTGCTGCGTAATCTACCCGAGCATATGCAGAATCACGATGCTGGTGACGAGGTGTTGGCGGAGTCGAGTGGTGGTACGAATCTCTTACTTGGTAGCCTTGAAGTTATCTCGAATTCAAGTGACCTAGAGAAGTTGGCAAGTCTGACAACTGGTGAGGCAGTGCTGCACATACGTTGCTCTGGCCACGCTGGAGAGAAGCCAACAGTTCTTATTCTGGCTGATGAGAAGAGCGTGTATGCAGTTGATGTACAGAAGGTCGGTCTTAGTAAGGTAACTGAGGCCCTCGCAGGTTTGAAACTACAGACAGTATTGGGGCATGATCTCAAGTCATCGTTTAGAGCACTTGTACGTATGGGTGTTGTGTTGCCAGAGATCGCACACGATACGTTGCTTGGCGGTTTTCTGATCAATAGTCTGCAGCGTGAGACGAGCTTGAGTGAGATGCTAGAGCGTGATCTTGGGGTGGCGACAGATGTTGATGAGCTTGATGACGAGCAGTTGCAAGCCAAGGCCGATGTGGTAGCTGCTGGCGTGCGACAGCTAGCGGCGTTTCAAGCTGAGCGCATGAGCGAGCTGACGGGTCTTATCAAAGTGGCTGAGGATATCGAGTGGCCGATCGTGGCGGTGCTCGCTCGTATGGAGGTCGAGGGCATCCAGCTCGATAGTGAGTACCTTAATAGGATGAGCACAGAGTTTGAGGGTGAGATCTCTGATATCGAGCAGCAGGTGTATGGTCACGCCAATAAAGAGTTTAATATCAGCTCACCAGCACAGCTTGCAACGGTGTTGTTTGAAGATCTTGAGCTGCCAACCCAGGGCATCAAGAAGGGTAAAACGGGTTATTCAACTGCGGCGGGGGAGCTTGATAAGCTGCGTTGGTCGCATCCAATCATCAACCTGATTACGCAGTATCGCGAGTACACCAAGTTGAAGTCTACCTACATCGATGCCTTGCCAAAGTTAGTCGATAAGAACTCACGATTGCACACCGACTTTCGGCTGACGATTGCGCAGACGGGGCGTTTGTCTTCCGCTGATCCAAACCTACAGAATATACCGGTGAGGACCGAGATCGGTAAGCGAATTCGCGAGGCGTTTGTGGCCGGTAAGGGCAAGGCTCTTGTGAGTGCAGATTACAGCCAGTTTGAGCTGCGGCTTGCAGCCGCGATGGCAGGCGATACAGAGTTGATTGAGCTCTTCAACCAAGACGCTGACATTCACACTGAGACTGCTGCGCAGGTTTACGGTATCAAACCGCATGAGGTGACGCCCGATCAACGACGTCATGCTAAGGTGATCAATTTCGGAATTCTCTACGGTATGAGCACACATGGGCTTTCAGTCGCCACCGGCATGAGTATGCCTGAGGCTAAAGAGTTTCTCGAGAAGTATAAAGAGCTGAGAAAGCCGCTGTTTGACTACACAGCGGGGCTGATTGAGCTCGCTAAAAAACAGGGATATGTTGAGACAATTTTTGGTCGTCGTCGGCCGATGCCTGATATTGCATCGAGTAACTTTATTGTGCGTTCTGCTGCCGAGCGAGCTGCGATGAATATGCCGATCCAAGGCACTGAGGCAGATCTTATGAAGCTTGCCATGATAGCGGTCGATGAGAAGCTGCCTGAGGGTGCAAAACAGCTGCTGCAGATCCATGACTCCATCATGGTGGAGTGTGACGAGAGTCAAGTCAAAGCAGTTGAGAAGATACTTGTTGGTACAATGGAATCCATTTATCCCAAACTTCCCGTTAAACTAAAAGTTGATGTGAAATCTGGTCAAAATTGGGGAGAGTTGTGAGAACGTTTCAGCTGAATAAGCTCGTACGCGATAATATCCCGGATACGATAAAGGCACAGGGTCAGATTCCGGTTGTCCGAACGCTTGAAGGGAACGAGTTAGACCTAGCTCGGCGCGAAAAGGTTCGTGAGGAGGCTGCCGAGTTTGCTGAGTCGGGAGAGCCAAAAGAACTTGCCGACTTGCTTGAGGCACTTGGGGTACGTGCTGTGGATAGCATTGCGGGATCGGATGTTCAGCAACTGCAGGATGCCCGACGTGTCGAAATGGGAGGGTTTGATAAAGGTTTGTACGTGGAGACTGTAAGCCTACCAGATGATAACGAGTGGATGCAGTATTACTTAGATAATCCGGACAGATTCCCAGAAGTAAAACAGAAAATAAAGGATTAAATCAGGGTGCATTACCTGATGGTGTCGTTTGTTTTGGCAACGAGTTTACATTTTTTCTTAGTGTATGGTCTACGCGGTAAAAATCCGACAACCCTTAGTTATCATGCGATAGCCACTCGAGCATCACAGATTGTGTATCTCATCGTACACCTTATTCTCGGTGTGTTGTTGTGGCTCATTATGACGCGTAACTTTGGAATCGCTGCGAACGACTCAGTGCTGTACGTGCTTACGCTGACCGCGGTTTTTTCAGAGTGGGGGCAGGCAGTTGTACCGGCAAAAGGCAGGTCTGATGTTGCGCACACCATCCTTGCAACTATCATGGCACTCTCCATGACACTCGTACCTGTGTTTCTCGTATTTCGCCTGAGCGCGAGCTTTGTTGTAGAACTGATGATATCGATTTCAACAATCCTCGTACTGTCATTGTTTATATTTGTCCGTTATCCACCAAGGCCTGGTACATGGAAACTGCAGCTTCTTGGCCAGCTTGCTCTCTATACGCAGATGTTTATCCTGATACAATTAGTCTAGGAGACAGAGTGAAAGAGATAATTGTTGTAACGGGTAATAAGCGTAAAGTACGGCAAGCACAGGATGCTATGGAGCCATTTGGGATCACTGTCACAGGAGAGAGTGTGCATGTGGACGAGATTCAGACACCGGGTACTGATGTGCATGGAGTTGCAGTGGCGCGACGCAAGGCGCAAGATGCGTTTGCAGCGCTGACACGGCCGCTAATCGTGTGTGATCAACATTGGGAGATCCCTGCGCTCGGCGGATTCCCTGGAGCATACATGAAGGACATGGATAGGTTACTCAAACCAGATGATGTGCTTGCCATGCTTGAGGGCAAAGACAGAACAATTCACTTGTACGAGAACGTCGTGTATACCGATGGCAACATCACCAAAGATTTCACAGCGGTATATAACGGTACAATGGCGGCTGAGCCGCGCGGCGTTGACGGGGATTGGTCGGGAAAACTAATCATTTACGAGGGGACAGATATGACAATAGCAGAGCATCGTGACCGCGGCGAACACGCACGCGATATGGGTCAGTCAGCTTGGAAGCTCTTTGGTGAGTGGTATGCCGACCAGGAGCAAGAGTAGTGGAGCGGTATCGGCGGACAAGCTCGGGGTTGTATGTTGCTGAACATAAGCTCGCGCGCGTTGAGCATGCGCTTGGTAAAGATGGCCCAGGTGCAGTGCGATTACCTGATGTTCTGGACACCGATTTTTTGAATGATTTGGTTGCTGAGCTACATGATGACTCGTGCGTTAAGTGGCGTGATGCCGGTGATACATATGTAAACGGTCGTGGCGTGCAAGTTGTTCAAAACCATGATGTATTCGCATTAAAATTATCAGCAGGTGATCAATCCTACACTGAGCAGGTACCTCTTATGAACCAGCTTATGTGCGAGACAGAGGATTTTGTTCAGTCGCTCTCAGACCGATACCCATCGCTCGATGGCTGGGAGGCCGACGAGATGTCATATCATCGCTACTATGACCCTGAGGTGGGGCTCTCGTTTCACCGAGATAACAAGCGCTTTCACGGTGTGATAGTAGTCATTACGATTCATGGTGCATCAGACTTTCAGGTAATAGATCGTACACCTGTTGCGTGGGAGTATGACGAAGCAAGCGGGCGAGACATGGTGTCAGAGTGGCATTGGGGTAGTACGTACACAATTCCGACTCAGCCTGGTGACATGGTGCTTACTCGTGCCACCGGGCTTATGCCCTGGATGACGGTTGCTAATAACCCTGAGCACGCAGTTATGAATGTTCACGATCTCCCGAGAATATCGTTCATGGTTCGGGCTAATAGTCGAGCGAGCGATACTGCGTATGGTTTTGAATACACTAACTGGCCTTAGAGCAGTGCGGCCGCGTGCAACCCAACGTTATGTACGCGAATCCAGCTGAAGCCGTTCGCCACGGCAATTTTTGCAACTTCAACTGATCTATTATCGAGCCACTGACGCTCTTCGTCTTCGCCCATTGTCTTAAAGTCCGCAAGTGGTTTGCCACAAAAATCTTCACGACGGAGGCTGCTTTTACGTGATACGCCAATGTAATACTCAAATCTATCGTCGTGCATCAGCTCGGGCAGTCGCAATAAGTCACGGTTGATGCGCGGGTCTTTACCAAACCCAAAACCTGGGTCAACAAGAATGCCGCTCGGTTCGATACCAGCATTCACCATCTCCTCAAGACGTTGTCCTAACTCGTTCACCACCTGTTCAGCTGAATCAACAGGCTTTGCCTGATGGGCTTTTTGAATATCGCCTCCGGCTACAAACGGTAAGTGACTAACTATACACCGCAAACTGAGCTCAGCAACTGCCTCTCGCATGAAAGGGTTGTTCATACCGGTTACATCATTAACGACAAACGGTCCGATTTCAGCTGCAATTTTTCTGACAGTTTCAGGATGATAAGTATCGACAGAGACACTGTCGGGGTAAGAGTGCATGAGCCCATCGAGTACTGGCATGATGCGATCCCACTCTTCGGTAAGCGGAACTGGTTCGGCTCCTGGGCGCGTTGATTCACCACCGACATCAATCATATGTGCACCAGACTGTGCCATGTTGTAGGCATGCTCCAGGGCGGTATTTGGATCTATAAATTGATTAGCATCACTAAAGCTATCTGGTGTTGTATTGAGAATGCCCACCAGCTTCACGTCATGTCTGCTCATACCACCATTATACGGTATGATGGTGGGGTGGAGATAAAGATACAAAAAGTTCAGAAGAGTGCGCAGTTGCCACAGTATCAGACTGAAGGTGCAGCTGCTGTTGATTTGCATGCCTGTATTGATGAGCCTATTACCATCCCGCCGACAAAGACAGCGATTGTCCCAACAGGAGTCGCGATTCAGCTGCCAGATGGATATGAGGCACAGGTGCGCGCACGCAGTGGCTTGGCTGCCAAGCATGCCATTGGGCTTGCTAACGGGATTGGTACGATCGATTCAGATTACCGTGGAGAGATTTGTGCCATACGCATTAACTGGGGTGATCAAGATTTTGTGGTTGAGTCCGGCATGCGCATAGCGCAGATGGTGATTGCAAAGTATGAGCACGTTATCTGGCGTGAGGTAGACTCGGTTGAGGGTACGTCACGACGAGATAAAGACAAGTTCGGTAGCACTGGCGTATGATTCAGGAAGTTATCTTCGACTGTTTTGGGGTGTTGACACAGGATGGCTGGACGACGTTTCTAAAAAAATATGCGACCGAAGAAACTACAGAAGAATTGCACAGCCTCAACCATCAGGTGGACGCGGGTATTATCACGTTCGATAACTTTGTTGAGCGGGTAAGTAAGGTTAGCGGTGCCAGTAAAGCTGAGATTATGAATATACTTGTCAAAAGTTATCACCCCGAGATGGGAGTATTTGATTTGATTGCAAAGTTGAAGCAGCATTATAAAATAGGGCTCATCTCTAATATTAGCGACACCATCGAGCACTATTTGCCGACTGCACCGACCGACTTATTTGATGAGCAGACACTCTCATACAAAGTCGGGGTGCCAAAGCCATCTCCGGAGATATTCCAAATCCACCTTGAGCGTACTGGTGTATCGCCAGAACACGCAGTTTTTATCGACGACAGGGAGAGTAACTGCAAGGGGGCACGTGCTGCCGGGCTCCATGCAATTCACTTTAATAATCTGGAGCAATTGAAAGAAGACCTTACCAAACTTGGCGTGAATATTACGTGATAAAACGCACGTGAACAGATTGGGTTATGGATGTGGTGTTTCTTTTTGACAACAAACGGTTGCTATTTATAAGCACGAGGACTATAACGGGATTCAAGAGGTTTTAAAACGAACAAATTAACATAAAAAGGAGCTACTATGGCCGAAGCACTCGGAGGATATTATCCTGGCGGTGTTACAAATCCACATATTCATGTCGTTGCGTTTGAAGGTGGCTATATGATTGAGCCGCTAGAGGGTGAAACCGCGCAGGCACTTGCGCATACCCCAGAAGAACCACGTCCACTCGATGAGAGGGTGGTGGAGCATGCAGGGGGCATGCTTGTCGCTAAGTCGTTGGCAGAAGTGTACGAACTCTAAATCTGCAGTACAATGAGAGTATGCCAGAATTACCAGAGGTAGACCCCGTAGTGAGCTTTTCATAACCATGTTTTGTCAACGAAAGTTGACGATGAAAAGTCTACTACAGGGTAGGGACTGTTAAAATAAGAATATGCCGGAGTTACCTGAAGTTGAAACAGTACGATTAGGTCTAGAGAAACTGCTTGTTGGGCACACTATTCTTGTCGAAACCCACGACACAGATAAAGGATTTCCGAACAGCTCGAGTGATGTCGAGCAGTTTTTAGTTGGCGCAGAAGTTATCGCTGTGCGGCGCCGCGCAAAAGTGTTGCTGATCGACTTAAACACAAGCTATACGCTTGTCATACACCTGAAGATGACAGGCCAACTTGTCTATCGAGGTAAAGAGAGCTTTGGGGCTGGCCATCCGAATGAGTCTTTAATCGGTGCGTTGCCTGATCGCTCAACCCGCGTAACGTTTGAACTTGATAGAGGCGCAAAACTCTTCTTTAATGATCAACGCAAGTTTGGCTGGGTAAGATTATTACCCACAATCGAGGTACCGAACATCGATTTTATGAAGAAGGTTGGTCCCGAACCTCTTGAGGATGATTTCACACCCAAGATATTTATCGAGCGTATACGGCGCCGAGCCAACACATCTATTAAAGCAGCACTGCTTGATCAAACGGTGCTGGCGGGCATCGGTAATATTTACGCGGATGAGAGTCTGTGGGGTGCTAAGATTCATCCAGCCACGCATGTGAAGGATGTATCTGATGCCGAGTTAAAAAAACTGTTCACAGAGATACAATATGTACTCAGACTCGCAATCGAGAAGGGTGGCTCAACAGATAAAAACTACGTCAACGCTGAGGGTAAAAAGGGGAGTTACATCGATTTCGCACGCGTGTTCCGCCGTGAGGGTTTGCCGTGCCCGCGCCACTCCGACACGCTGATTGTGAAGTCCAAAGTCGCTGGCCGCGGCACCCACACCTGCCCAAGGTGTCAAACAATAGTAAAGTATTGACAAATACTCATACAAATGTTAAGATGTTTGTTGTTAGTTACAAAATATGAAAAACGCAGAAACACATCAAGACCGCGTAGAGTATGCCACTGAGCTAGTGACTGATTTTGACCTTGAGACTGATGCAGAGTTCTTTACAGAACCACAGAACAGGCTTGATTTCATATCGTCGCTAGATGCAGATGAATTTGCTGATCTGGCTCGTCATATCAATGCGCGTATGCGAGGCTATGAACCTCGTGAAAAAACTACAATTCACGAGAAGGGTGGGTTTCTACCACTAGAGGCAACACCCAAGGCAAAGGAGAAACCCGAATCTCTAGAAGCTGGATTTAACGCTATTAAAGAGTACTTGGATAATTCTGCTGATTCTGTTGAAGAAAAGACACGAGGTGTTGGTATGGCTGTCGAAGCACTGATTATTTGGGTGCACCCCTATAATGACGGTAATGGTCGTACAAGTCGCTTCCTCGCTAAATTTATTGAAGATGGCACAACTGATATCGATGAATTGATAACTGAAACTGCAAGCAATGACTCAAGGCAGCGAATATACAATGGTACACTTCGAGTTGATCAATGGAACCTTGTAAAAGATGCCGATCTTATAATGGACGATGATGAACTTGAGAGCTATCGTGTAACTGAGATGCCAGTTGCTGAAGGAATAGCCAAAAGCCTAAAAAGACTTCTAGAAAACAAAGCGTATCAAGATAAGGTTGATGTGCAAACAGAACGGTATCTCAAACAGAGAGCGGCATACGAAGCAAAACATACACTTGCTGCGTAAACCCATCACTGGCGCTGGTATACTGAATGTATGATAGTGACGGCTGTTGGGGAGAATGTATTTGAGCGTGCTCAGTTTGTGGCAGAGCTAAAAGCTGACTTTATTGCCAAATATGGCAATGATGGGGTGGAAGAGTATGATGGCGACAAGCTTGAAGTTGGTTCACTGGGATCCCTTCTCGGTGGGGTCTCTCTGTTTGCAAGCCATCGCTTGGTAATCGTACGTAACCTCTCTGAGAATAGTGAGGTTGCTGAGAAGTTGCTCGATAAGCTCGCAGATGTACCGGATGAGGTGATACTACTTCTGATTGAGACGAAGCTAGATAAGCGGACAGCCCTCTATAAAACACTGAAAAAGGACACAGATTTTCATGAGTTTATGCAGCGTAGTGACGCTGAGGTTGAACGCTGGATTTTAGATGAGGTGAAGCGACAGGGTGGAGATATTAGCACTCGTGAGGCGCGTCTGCTCCGTGAATATTGTGGCAACGATCAAAGCAGATTATTCAACGAGATTGCCAAGCTAACAGCGTACGATACGCATATAACTCACGAGTCCATCGAGCTTTTAGTTGATAAAAACCCAAGTGACACTGTGTTTGAGCTGCTCGAGAGCGCCATGAGTGGTCGACGCGCAGCAGCACTTAAGAAGTTGGTTGCCCTCGAGCGGGCGCATGAGGACCCGTATCAAATTGCCTCGATGTTGGTGTGGCAGGCTCACATTATGGCAATCGTGCTGGCAGCCGATGTGGCGCGAGTCTCTGAGGGCGAGGTTGCCAAGGACCACAAGATAAATCCATACGTGGTCAAAAAGTCGCACTCGCTTGTATCTCGTGTATCACCGGCTGGCGTGAAGAAGATTGTTGCTCGCGTGGCTGAGCTTGATACACGCCTTAAAACCGGCACCTACAGCCCATGGCGTGCCATCGAGAACACCATCGTACAACTCGGTTAATGGCATTAAGCTTATGGTACAATACCACTATAAATAGGGGTATATGATGGCGGCAAAAGGCAAACAATCTAAAAAGACCGGGTTTCTTAAACGAACCCGCGTGTATCTACTTGAGTATGTGTTGTACCAGGTGTTTCTTGTTATATTACTTGGGTATATTGCGTATACAGTCTATGCGCTCTTTTGGGTGCTCTCAGGCAATCAACTCTATCCAGCGCTTGTTGAGGCTAGTGTCTGGTTTCTCTCTGGCAGCCTCGTCTTTATCCCGCTGACGTATATCACATATACCCGAACACGCTGGGAGGAGATCAGAAACAAAGCTCGATTTACAGAGGGGCTGCGCGTAGCAATTACCTACGTTGTTTTGATCGTTGGTCTCATCGTTGGTATCACGTTTGCACTGATAGCATCAATCAATCTCATCCGCTTTATTGTTGGTCTCACTGACTTTAGTAGCGTGATCACGCTCGTTGCTCCTTCGGCTTTGATGACCGTGATTACCGCTGCGGTTGTATTCGACGTTCTCAGCAAACGGCCACGACGGAGCATAAAGCTCTTCAGACCATTCTTCTTTGGCGTGTGCGTGCTCGCAACTGGTGTCCTGCTTGTGCTGACAGCAATCTTTGGAAGGACTGGGGCATATGATCTGCAAACCATGAAGGATTTGCAACGTATCTCGGTTGCCATCAATAGCGAGCACAGTTACGGTGAGGAGGTTGAGACTGATATTGCACAACTCCAGGTGCCGAGTGATGTACTCACGCGAGCTAAAGAGCGCTCATACAGCATCACACCTACTACAAACGATAACGCAAAGTCATCATATTCTACCGCATCAAGCTACTATAAACTCTGTGCCGTATTTAAGAATGCAACCGATGCAGATATTCAGTATGACCAACAATACGGTCGCTCATCACTGAGCCTCAATGCACCACACTCTGCTGGCACATACTGTTTTAAAATGTATGCCTACTAGCTCTTGGTTGGACGTACGGAGTACCAGGCCATCTCAAATAATATGCGGATAGTCTCGGTGATTGCCGCATCGTGCACCAAATAGGCGCTTGGCTGCTCCTTGCCACTTATCATCAGCACGCTATCGTCAAAGAGGAGTACAAAACCCGGGATTATCTCCGTGACGGGCTTTGGGATAAATCGGGGCTTCTTCATCATAAGCTCATGTAGGCGCATTGTTCGCCGGCCCGAGGTGTCCCAGAGACTATAGGCCTCAATCTGCCGCTCGTTTCTGACAGACTTAAAATACTCTGTGTAGTCCTTGGGCATGTAGCGAACGGGATTGTCTTTGGTGGCAATAATATGCCACTTGCGTGATGAGCATCTGAGCGCAAGCTCAAGCAGCTTCTGTACGTCTGCTTGCCCAGTTGCAGACTGCGAGGTGGACGACTCACCTGCATCACTGTAATCACTTATTTCATCCATGAGTGTTTTCAGCGAGTGGGCCGATTGACCAAGGTGTGTGTTCAGGCTCTGGACTGGCAACATGGTGTATACATTTGTTTTTTTATCTAGTGGTTCAGCTTGGCAGAGACCCATAATCTCGAGCTGATCAATGGCTGCAGTAACTGTGGAGCGGGGGAGCTTTGTTGCTTTGATAAGCTCTGCGGTCTTCAGCTCCTGACCGCGTCCAGCTAGATATACGACACGCTCACTGTGTGACAAACCGGCTCGTTCTAGCAGATTATCTATAGACTTCATGTATAAAATTATACCAGTAATAATTAATTTATACAATAATTTAATATATAATATTATTCCTTTCCATACTGTGTGTCTGTAGACTAAAGGCGTCTAAATAAAGGAGACACTATGAGATTACAAGAGCAAGTATTAACAACTAGCGAAGTATGGTGGGATAAAGTTAAAGATAATGAGCTGCTACTCAACGATTGGCTTAGAAAGCAATATCATGGAGAAGTAACAGCCGCTGATAGGATTAACAGTTTTGCCGAGCAGTATGCCGAGGATGGTTCACGGGCGCAACGACTTCTCGGAATTATTGCTAGCCAAGAAACTGACCATGCTCGCTGGGTCGGAGACTTACTAGTTGCACGTGGCATCGAACCGGTGGTGTTGGAGAAGGAGGAGCGATACTGGGATAGTACACTCCCGCAGATTGCCAGTTTTGCAACGGGAGCAGCAGTTGCTGCCCACGCCGAGCATATGCGGCTCGAGCGTATCAGAACCATATCTGCAGATCCATCTGCGCCAGCAGACATCAAACGAGTGTTCGATAGGATTCTGCCCCAAGAGGTGTTCCATGAACGAGCATTTACATCACTCGCGGGTGAGGAAGCGATGCAAGACACACAGGCAGCTCACGAGTTGGGGCGCGTGAGTATTGGGTTGTTCCCTGAGGACTTTTAAGCTCCATCAATGAAAGATCACTTCTATGAATATGCTAGAGAAAGGAGGCCTCATGGAGAATTTGAGACAAAATGAAGAGATCCCAAAACTTTACAGAGACGGTGATGGGCCAGACGTCGTAATCACAGCTGGTGGTACAAGGGAGATGATCGATGACGTACGCTCTATTAGCAATATATCTACGGGGGCACTCGGGGCGGCACTGGCAGAGTATTACTACAGACGTGGCAACAAAGTACTGTTGTTGGCGCCTCAACCAGTGTTTAATATGTGCCCAACCTTGAGCCATGAGGAAACATGGGGGGTAACCAGGGGTAGGTTTGAGGCGTTTGAAAGTGCCGCTGATCTCAGGAGGCTATTACTTGGTGTGTCGAGTGCTCGGCTAGTGTTGCATGCTGCAGCGGTTTCAGACTACATCCCAGTTAAGGTTGACGGCAAGATTCCATCAGATGAAGAGGAGATAACGCTTCGTCTTAAACGTGCACCCAAAATACTTGCAGAGCTTCGTGACCACTTTGGGGATGATGCGACGATTGTTGGCTTTAAATTACTCAGTGGTGCAAGTGAGGAAGAGCTTATACGTGCGGGCACAGATCAAATCTCAAAAAACCAGACCGACTACTGTATTGCCAATGACTTGAGTGAACGGGGAAGCCGACTGCCTCCTCGGTCCAAGCGAGTAGCACATGTTGTATATCCTGATGGGTCACATGATACGGTTCGCACTGGAGAGTTTGAGCAAGGTGTGGCGAGATTTATCGCAGAAACAATCGACATATAGCATCGAACACCGTAGGCACGGCCATCATGTAGCTGTATGTTGAGCACACGGAGACGTATTTTAAATGCGCCAGACGCTCCTCATATACATAATCCCGACTCTGTCATTTAACGCACAGTCGGGATTAATAAATGAGTAAAGAGGACTACTTCTTAGTCGCTGGCTTTTTTGCTGGTGCCTTTTTGGCAGCGGGTTTCTTGGCAGGAGCTTTCTTTGCTACTGGCTTCTTGGTCGGGGTCTTTTTGGCAGCAGCCTTCGGTGCTGCTTTTTTGGTGCCGGAGGCTGGCTTTACACCGATAGCTTTGGCTTGAGCGGTGAGTTGGCTGAGCTTACGAGCGGCAGTGTTCTTCTTTAGGATATTCTTCTTCACGGCTTTATCAAGGTTACTCTGAACCTTCTTCAGCGCCTCAGCAGCCTTCTTGGTATCCTTTTTAGCGATTGCAGCTGAAAAGTCTTTTACTTCAGTACGAAGCTCACGTTTAACAGACTGATTGCGGGCTTTGCGCTTAGCGGTTTGGCGCATGCGCTTAACAGCAGATTTGATGATTGGCATCTAGACTAATTCTCCTTTGTCTCTGGTATTTTGAGACGTAACTTAACTTATATCGTAGTCAGGGGCCAAGTATAGCGTATCTAACAGATATAGTAAAGTGTAATTTCAGGTGTAAAATAGTTGACAGGCAAGGCACAGATTGTATACTGGTTATGTATAACGTAAAAATAAAAACACATCTATGGATCCACAACCACAAACACCACAAACTCCTGATCCTGTACCGACGGCACCTACCGTTGGCGACGGGGTTGACGCCACTGCTGTACCGAATGGCCCAGCACCGGCCGAACCACCAGCACAGAATGTAAAACAACAAGTTGTCGAGAAGGTGCAGGCTGCCAAGAACGTACTCGTGACGGTTGGCTCAGAGCCATCTGTTGATGAGCTGAGTTCTGCGCTTGGATTGACGTTCTTACTTGGTAAGCTTGGCAAGCATGTCACGGCTGTCTTCAGTGGTAAAACACCGCCTGCCATCGACTTTCTAGATCCTGATAAGACGTTTGAACGCACGGTTGACTCACTTCGTGATTTTATTATCGCACTCGATAAAGAGAAGGCTGATAAACTCCGCTACAAGGTGGAGGAGGATGTGGTTAAGGTCTACATAACCCCTTATAAGACAACTATATCCGAGAAGGACCTTGAGTTTAGTCAGGGTGACTTTAATGTTGATGCTGTTGTTGCGCTCGGTGTTGTAAAACGAGACGAGCTTGATAACGCCATTACCTCACACGGTAGAATTCTCCATGATGCAGAGGTCATTACGATCAACGCTGATGGCAATACGAGTGATTTAGGGTCAATCGACTGGAGTGATAACTCGGCCAGCTCAATCGCAGAGATGCTGGTGAGTATCAGTGAATCATTTGGTAGTGGACTACTTGATGAACAGATAGCAACAGCACTCTTAACGGGTATTGTGGCCGAGACTAACCGCTTCTCCAACGAGAAGACAAGTCCTAAAGTTATGACAATGTCGGCCCAGCTGATGGCTGCTGGCGCTAATCAACAACTAATTGCCACCAATTTGCGGCAAGAGGGCATGATTTCGGAATCAGTGCGCACAACACAGCCAAACGATCAAGCGGCAGACGGCAACGAGATGGTGCTGTCACACGACAAGTCTTCTCCAAAGAAGACAAGTAAGCCAAAATCCAAGAAGCCAAAACAAAACTCACAAGTCCCGAAGCGGGGTGACAACGGGCAGCAGCCTGTATCACCACCAGCTGCTAATGATAAGTCACAGAAGAGCGGCGGTAGCCCGTCTCCAGATGTTTCACCGAAGTCGCAGGCGGATACAGCCTCAGCATCAAATCCAGTGGCTTCCAAACCCGCAATACCTGCCCAGTCACAATCAACCTCACCACCAATGCCATCGGCACCATCGCCAAGTCCTGTGCCTACCCCAGCCCCTCCTGAAACCGAGCCAGCAGGTGCAAACGCCCCCACTACAGAGACACCTTCTGATACAAGGCCAAAGGTTGAGAGTCATCACACAATGATTCCGCCAACCGATGCGGGCGGTCCAAACCCAATTGGGGGTCAAGCAGATAAGCCCGACATGGGTGGAAGCCTCAACTCAACGGCGCAGACGGAAGAGGACAAAAAAACAGATGAGTTAGTTGCTGATAGGGGTGATGCGCAGGCTGTAGATAGCGACTCCAGCGATGCCGAGAAGGCGATTGAAGAGGCGCGCAAGGCGCTTGAAGCAGTTGAAAGTGAACAGGAATTTGATCCAGCTAATAACCCAACTGAGTCAGTCGGTGCAGCAGAGCTTCCGCCCCTGAGAACAGATGAGCCACAGCCTGATAGTACGACGCCACATGAGCATGCCACTGCAACCGCAGCACAAAATTCAGTACAAGCTGTAGCAAGTGAAGAGCCATCACCAGTTGATGCCTTCATGCAGCCACACGCTGACGCACCAAGTGCCCCAAATATGCCCAATGCACAGAGTCCGGCACCAATCCCAGCTCCTGCGGGAGCGCCGAGTATGCCGCCGCCACCACCAATGCCAAGTGCAAACCCGCTTGGTGGTGACCCAAGTATGCCGCCACTTCCTCCATTGCCTGGCCAGCCAAGTAGTGGACCTGCACAGGATCCGACTGCAGGCTTTCAGCCGCAAACCGCCCCTGCTTTTATGCAAGGTATGCCGCAGAGTCAAAACTCGTGGACTCAAGCTGGCGATGATTTGGCAGCAAAGAATGCCGACAAAGATGCCGCACGCCAGAAGAAGTTGGATGACATGGCCGCAGATTACGACAAGGCTGTTGACCAAAACCTCATCAACCAAGGTAAACCTCCGGTTAATAACCCGGACGATCACTCCACCTTCCCACTCCCACCTAGTAAATAGGGGATACGCTATACTTGTGGCGTGAAACAATCGTCAGATATTCTTTTAATAGACAAGCCAGCAGGATGGACCAGCTTTGATGTGGTTGCTAAAATCAGGGGCAAAATTAGAGCAGACTATACAAAACAGGGTATAAAACCGACCAAAAAACAACTGAGAGTCGGGCATGCAGGCACATTGGACCCGTTTGCGACAGGGCTGCTCATAATTTTGCTTGGCGATGCGTGTAAACAAGCTGGAGATTTTCTGAAGCTTGATAAAACGTATGAATTTACGGCACGACTGGGTCAGGTAAGTACGACCGGAGATCCCGAGGGTGAAATCACTGATGTTAGTGGTGTGGTGCCGTCTCAGGCTGCTGTTGAAGCAGTATTGCAGCAATTCAATGGTGGTATTGAGCAAACGCCGCCGGCCTACTCAGCAATTAAAATTGGTGGTAAACGGGCGTATAAATTGGCGCGAGAGGGTAAAAAGGTGGATATTCCTCCTCGTACGGTCACGATTTACTCTCTGAAGTCGGTGACTTACGAGTATCCACTCCTCAAATGCGTCTGCGAGGTTAGTAGCGGTACCTACATCCGTTCACTAGTAGAAGACATCGGTACAGCTCTGGGTACTAGTGCGTACTGCATAAAACTTCGCCGTACACGAGTAGGCGGCTATTCTATCGATAATGCCACTAACATTGACAAAACTAAGTAAATTTGTTACAGTATATTTGTAACAAGGAACCATATGCATAGTCCTGAGGTTCTTCACAAAGAACCAGAAACAAAAACACCAGAAAACACACCACCAAATATCGTCGATATACCAAAAAGTCGCGAGATTTTTACTGGTGATATCAACAAAGCTGTCATTGAGGTGCAACAACTGACTGGCTTTGAGATTACACCCGACTGGTGGATGAGTCAGGTCGGTAACCAGGGTACAACAGAAGAAATTTTAGATAGGTTTGATAACGCTTTTGAACTGTTTGTGCGTGAGGAAATGGGTGTTGAAAAGGCAGGGGTGACTGAAGAAGAGATTATCGCTGAAGCAGATAGGGAGATTGATAATTTTGACGCCCGCTTTGTTGATGATCCAGG
>JAGQNU010000040.1 GCA_020427905.1 Candidatus Saccharimonadota bacterium
CATTACAGTAACGAGCTCTGCTGGCGCGAGTTGGACGACTCAAAATAATGTGTCCGTTCATGGAGGGTATATATATTACGCGTACTACTTTAATGTCTACTTCCTACTATACATAGCAGTTTTGCTCAGAAAGATGCTTGCGAATAAACGTAACAAGCTCGTAAAACGGCAAATTCTGTTCTTCATCGTTACAATCTCGCTTACAACGCTTTTTGCATTCATTCCCAACTTGATATTGCCAAACTATTTTTCTAAAACGACGCTACTCTGGATTGGGCCACTGTCGGCGGCTTTGTTCGCGAGTCTTATTAGCTACTCAATTGTAAAACACAGGCTATTTGATATCCGGCTTGTTGTTGCAAGAACCATGGCATACCTTCTGAGTGTCGGTGTACTTGTGGCGGCATATTTGGTTGTTGTATTGGGACTTGGCCAACTGATCTCAATAGGACCGGAACTAAATAATGCTCAGAGAACGTTCTACGTGCTCATCGCATTCCTATTTGCTGTCACACTTAATCCACTAAAACGAGTCTTCGATAAACTTACAAATCGAGTCTTTTATCGTGACGCATATGATACGCAAGAGATATTAGATAAGGTGAGTAGTGTAATTGTAGGTAACGTGGACCCTATAAAATTACAGATGGGTGCGCTTGATGCTCTTCACGATGCAGTCAAGCCGACATTCACCAGCTTCGTTTTAATTGACCACAGCCTAGGCACATTGAAGATCGGGCGGCACGCAGGTCAGAGCTGGGACCCAAAAAACACAGAAGAACTCGCACAAGCACTGAAGCGAGTGCATAGGCCTGCTGTATTTGAGGAGGTTGAGCATAGCCAGTCAAAGCTACGCGAAACTTTGCGGAAAGCCGACATAGGTCTTGTGGTACCAATGGTTACTAAAGACGAGAAGATCGGGTACATTGTGTGTGGCGCAAAAAAGAGCGGCAACACATATAACTCGCAGGATGTAGGCCTTTTGAATATAGCCGCCAACGAGTTGGCGGTGGCGTTGCAGAATGCGCAGCGGTTTGAGGAGATTCAGGCCTTTAACATTACACTCCAAGAGAAGGTGAATGAGGCAACCAAAGAGCTTAAATCGACTAACAAGAAGCTAGTTGCGCTGGATGAGGCTAAAGACGAGTTCATATCCATGGCCTCCCACCAGCTGCGCACACCACTTACCTCAATCAAGGGATACCTCTCAATGATTCTCGATGGTGATATGGGCAAGCTCAATAAAAACCAGACTCAGGCACTGAAAGAGGCGTTTGGCAGCTCGCAGCGAATGGTGTTTTTGATCTCCGACTTCTTGAATGTCTCACGTATTAAAACCGGTAAGTTCGTGATTGAACCCAAAGAGATTGATCTGGCCGAGATGGTGGGCGAGGAGCTCAAGCAACTGACCGAGATGGCAGACTCACGTGACATCAAACTTAAGTACGATCAGCCAGGTGAGTTCCCGCTGGTCAAATTGGATGACAACAAGATCAGGCAGGTGATGATGAACATGGTTGATAACGCCATCTATTACACACCGGCTGGCGGTACGGTCACAATTCAACTGATGGTTGATGGTAAAGACGTGGTCTTTAAAGTTATCGATACTGGTATAGGCGTACCTAAGTCGGAGCAGCACAAACTCTTCACCAAGTTCTTCCGCGCTGGCAATGCCAAGGTTGCACGCCCTGATGGCACAGGACTTGGCCTGTTTATGGCTCAAAAGATTATCGTGGCCCAAAACGGTTCTATTATTTTTGAGAGCGAAGAAGGTAAGGGGAGCACCTTCGGTTTCCGCTTCCCTCTCAAATCCATTAAAGCCTGAATTAAATGGTAATATTATTGCGTTATATCATAATTGTGATATAATTTAGATTATGAGTGAAGTAAGTAGATTACAAGCAGGTGACGGTGGTAGCATCTCAAGTGTGTATACGGCTGATAGGCCGCTATCGGAGATTGATTTCGAGACAGCTACGGCAGCAAGAGACATACTGCGTGCCATTGGTGCGAGCGCGTTTGCTAAATCCATTGGACTTGGCCACCGCAAGTTGAGCCCGACAGATGAAATAACAGTATCCATGGTAGCACGACATCACGATAGCTATGGGGCGCTTGTTGCAGATCCTGATGTGGTTGTGGGCCCATGCTTTCTGGAGCTAGATGACAGTGAGCAGTGGGTGCAAACTGGCGTAGGCTTCTGGCGATTGCCGCACGGAGAATAGGGTTGCGTTTATGAGTGTTTCGAAAGAACTACCATTCACTAAAGATGCATTTGAGGATATCGCGGAGACCTACGGTACACCTGTGTTTGTCTATGATGAGGCAGGTATAAGAGCGAGTGCACAGCGGCTCATTAAAGCATTTTCATGGGCTGAGGAGCTTAGTGACGGGCAGAGGAATCACTTTGCGGTTAAGGCAACGCCAACGCCAGCAATTCTTCGTGTTGTACACGACGAGGGTATGGGCTTTGACTGTAGTTCTCGACCCGAGCTCAGCATGGTCTCCGGAGCGGGTTTGGCCGACACTGGTATCTTTTATAGCTCAAATAACACACCAGACGAGGATTATGTCTACGCCAATGAGCTAGGCGGATTAATCAATATCGATAAGCTAGGCTATCTTGAGCAAGTGCATCGTGCGCTTGGTGGTCTGCCAACACGGATGGCAATTCGCTACAATCCCGGCAAAGTGAAGCAGGGTAATGACATTATCGGGGATCCATATGATTCAAAGTTTGGTGCACGACCTGATCAAGTTATCGAGGGTTTGCGACGAATGCGTCAGCTTGGCGCAACGGACGTTGGCATCCATACAATGGTTGTCAGTAACGAGCGGCGACCAGAATCGTTTGCAGAGACAGCACGACTCCTTCGCGAGTTGGCAGAGCGAGCAGAGGCTGAGGCCGGTGTCTCGGTAGGATTCTTGAACGTAGGCGGTGGTATTGGTATTAATTATCATCCCGATGAGGACCCAGTTGATATAGAAGGGATCTCACAGGCTATCGAGTCTGAACTTGCTCCAATGGGCATACCCATCTATACGGAGCACGGCCGAGCTGTCACTGGATCACACGGGTATCTACTCACACGGTCGACGCACGGTATCCAAGAGTCTTGGCATAGGTATCTTCAAGTAGATACTTCAATAAACAATATGGCGCGTCTCGCAACAGTGAGCGCAGCCTTCCACGTTCTTGACGTGCTTGGGCGTGAGGGTGATCCCGAGGATAAGATGTTCGTTGTTGGATCTATGTGCGCCAATACTGACAGAATGTTCAAGGAGAAACTACTTCCTATTACGACTCAACCTGGAGATCTTTTGGTAATTCATGACGCGGGGGCTCACTCACGTGCGCACTCGCATAACTACAACTTCCGTCTCCGCGCCGGTGAGGTACTCGTGCACCCAGATGGCACTCACTCACTTATCCGTCGTCCTGAGACGGAGGACGATCTTTTCGCCACCACCAAAGGCCTTTAGCCTACTTGCGGGCGAGGAGGAGGTTGAAGTACTCGGTGCCGCCAAAGGGTATCTTTTGGGTGACGTGTTTTTTGCCCTCCATGGTGTCGGCTGAGTAGACGGTAAAAACCCCGTAAAAGTCGTTGATTTCATCAACCGCCTGGGTTAAAAAGCGTTTGTTTTGCTCAATGCCAAACAGATCCATTTGCGATTTGCTAGACGGCTCTAGCTTATACAAATAGAGACCAATGGTTCTGACCGACATGTGAGCGGGGCGGTTATCAAACAGGCGTGAGACTCGCTCCCAGATGTCCTGATTGCTGTAGCACGGTACCTTGTACATGCGCTTATCAACAAAGCCGCCACCAGCCGTAAATGATAACCAGACACAGACCCCGCGGGCCTCAACGTTGCGGAACCGCAGCTTCATGCCAGTGGTCTCAGCTAAGTAATGGAGGCAGGAGCGCAGGTAGGCGTCATTGTTGGTTGGGTTCTTCACCACCCATTGGCGGCCAACCATACCGAGGTTGGACTCGTAATCATCTATCTCGTAGCCGCGCAGGCGCTGGTACCAATAATGGCCATTGATGCTTCTGAAGACATGTCGCTTCAGGATCTCTTCAGATGCATTCAGAAAGTCTATAGGCGTGAAGATGCCATGGGCGCGGAGCCGGCTGCCGTAGCCATCAGCGATGCCAGTCAGATCCTGCAGCTCAAGCGACTCATACACATCAATAAGGTTGCTGTGGTCTATCACGTCGAGCCCATCGGGTTTGTGGAGCCCAGCGGCTGTTTTGGCGAGAAACCGGTTGGGGCCAATACCGACATTTATCTTCATGTAGTCACCAATCTCGGTTCTGACTCGGTCTTTGATCTCGTGCCCGATGCGCACCAGCTCGTCAGTCTTGCCTTCAAGTTGGGTGCCGTGAAAATCAAGGATGCCCTCATCGATGCTCTTCATCTTTACGCTGTGGGTGTAGCTCTTCATGATGGTGGCAAGCTTCTCGTAGACGTGATGGTACTTGGGTGGATCGGTCTCGAGCATGATGAACTCGGGGCACTTGGCCATGGCCTCAGTTCTTCTGCAGCCGACCTTGATACCGAGTGCTTTGGCCTCATAGCTGGCCGCAATCACGCAGCACTCTTTGCTGAGTCGATTAGTCACACCCATCGGTTTGCCACGGAGCGAGGGGTGAGCTTGTTGCTCAGCCGTTGCAAAGGCACTGTTCAGATCAATCCACATGATGCTGGGGTTCTCTCGGTTCAGGTTGTACTGTCGATTGCTCATGAGCTACCTCCCGGGATAACGGCAATCAGCTGCCAGGTGAGGCGCTCGGCATCAAATTCTAACCTGTAATCATCGATACCATCGGAGACATCAAAGACGTGAATCATGCGCTTGCCCTTGGCGGTGGGGTGGCGCAGTCCCAACTGGGTAAAGGTAATCTCGCGGCCCTTCCAGCGCATTTTGTATGGCAGCGCGAGTGTACTCATATCAGCGTGCTTTTTGTATAGCACGACCATATCAACACGCTCATTTACTTCTATCGTTGGGTCCATACGCAAAATTATCCGAGTTAGGTTTGTATCGGGGTAAACGGATTTTAGATGTAGCAGCGAGATAAGTGTGAAGCCGTTTGCCCCAGTGACCATGACTCGATGCTGAAGTTTGTTGAAGGCGTGCAGTGACCGGAGTATGCGTGCCTGAATGCGTATGTAAAGCCCAGAAACAAAACGTTAAAAGAGTGTAACTGTAGCTACGTATAATTTTACCAAACTCGGCAAGAGCGAGCGAGCACTAGATGACCTGACGAGCACCTTCAGCACACCCTCGAGACACCCTCCCGCCAATTAACAGATGAAAATCGCTCGAACTCGGAGTTAACTCCGAGTTATCTCCGATTTAAATCCGAGTTTGATATTCAAAAACCAAAAACTTCAACCTGGTAGAACTCAGGGACGAAAGAAGCCCGATCAAAGTCAAAGCTTCAATCGGGCTTTTACCACGTACCGGGACAGTACCCTTCTGATCGAAGTTTTTGCTTGAGGAGTTCGAGGTCGTGAGACATCAGAATTACCTCTTGAGCAGTCGTCCCATACGTGGCATCACACTTAATGCCGTTTACACGATTTCCGAGCATTGACCAACGCGTTGCTCTAAAGCTGAAACCACCACCCTTGTGGGCGTTCTTTCGAACTTGCTTTGGTTGGAGCACAGTTGAACCATTGCTTGTGCGTTTGGCAACAACTTGCTTTGCGGCGCGACCGGAGACATTGCGGCTTCGGATGCGGCCTACGCGGATTTGTGTAACTTCGGGCCACGACTCAAGCGTTCTGAGAAATTGCATAAGTCCCTCAACGTGTGTAGTGTGGCCACCAGTGTGGATCTTGCTCCCTTTTTTAGGAGCTTTGAATTTTTTACTATTCATCATGAGCTCCTACATTTGGGATGAACATATAATACACCAAATAACGTATTTAGTCAAGTTGTACACAACGCAACTGACCTGAATCACGTTGACGCGTTGCTTGGATTCAGATAAGGTTACGGTAATGTTAGAGCTATCTTCAAACACGATTAAGGTCCTTGGTATCTTTGGTCGGCTGAGCCCAGAGCTTGAGGTAACGCTTGATGCTATTGAAGCTAAATATAGCGATAAGCCACAAACTGATGAGTATGAAATTTTTCGTCATCTCACGTTGACGTTTGTGAATGACGCCACGGTGGTTGATGTGCACGAGCAACTGAGCTTACTAAAAGAGCTGAAACAGTTTTTGCCCCTCAAAATCACTCCTGGGAAGGCTTTCGTGAAAGATGAAGAGTCGCTTTCGGGCGCTGAGCATATTGCGTTTGAATTTGAGCTTGGTCAAACCAAAGAGTTGGTTGACTTCATCAAGTCAAAAGTCGGTGAGGATATAGCGGTGGCAACGTGGTATATCAAGCTAGTGTGGTTTGTGCCAAAAGATAACCAGCAGGCTGTCAGGGATGAGCTCAGCAAAATTACAGAGCTTGAGTTTACCGATTTCTATCTCGTGGCGAACAAGCAGGATGAGGCGAACACAGTATTCAAAGCGAGTGAGTTTTAGTAGCGAGACTTGGCTAATCACATCTGTTATGCTATAGTTTTTGAGTCCCGCACAGGCACCTATGGCCCCATCGTCTAGTGGTTAGGACACCAGGTTTTCATCCTGGCAACCGGAGTTCGATTCTCCGTGGGGTCACCA
>JAGQNU010000003.1 GCA_020427905.1 Candidatus Saccharimonadota bacterium
ACCATTGGGTTGGCAGTGAAGGCTCCAACCTTATTCAAAATCGGTGCCACCGCTTCCGTAGCAAACTTATCGTTCCAGCTGGCAAACTCGATCGTCCAGAACTGTTTTACAACCACGTCTTGGATATTGTCTATGATTTGCTTCCTAAATTTAACATCGGTCAGCATGCGTGTGATATCGAGCATGGTGGTACCTGGTGTATCGAGTAGCGCCAGGATGGTGTAGCGTAGAATATACTCCAATCGTGGCCCCCAGCTGTGCTCAAACATACGCTTTAGGACACCAACAAGCTCAGAGCTTGTATGCCCCTTCATGTTCTGATCATATACCTCAAGGGGGTTAAATCCTATCGGAAAATCAGTATCAGCTGGATTAAAATAGACGACATCTTGCACCCTGTTCTCGGGGATGTACTTCATGATGTCGGTGGCATAGTCACCATGTGGATCAACAACTGCAAAACCTTGATTGTGGAATATATCGGAGAGGGTTAGGAGTGTGAGAAGCCCCGATTTACCCGTACCGGTCTGACCAATGATATACATGTGCCTTCCTCGGTCACCACGCTTGATGCCAAATTGTATCTTACTACCACGGAAAGTGGTGATGCCAAACGGACTGATACCTTCAACAAACTGACCACCAGTTACAGGGAGGGTAGCTGGTGGCTCAGCAGTTTTGGCGGTTGCCCAGACAATATTTGGCGTCTCTACGGTTGTGTGCGGCAAGTGATAGAGACTGGCAAGCTCCTCAATGTTAAAGATAAATCCTTTGTCAATAAAAAATCGTGAGCGGTATTCAGCGAGTTTAACTGGGTCAAATGAAGCTCCCCTAATCTTGAATCCATTAAGATTGGTACTATTGAACTGTTTAAATGTACCTACCATTGCCTGCATCCTGAGCCGTGCGGTGGTTTTGTCAGTTCCGAGGTATGCGAGACGAACCTTTACTTGGTAGCCAAGCTTGCGACTCTTCTCTTCGGCGGCGGTAATACGCGACTTATCACGCTCGGATATGTCTTTTGTGGTTGTCGTCTCGCTTGGTGGAGCCCAGAGCGCGCCAAGTGCCGTGCCGAGCCAACCCGTTGTACTGGTGCCTCCCCCGCTTCGTATACGTTCGATAAACCGAGCACTTTTTTTATGCCAGTTGTCATCAATAGGTCGGGCGAGAACGTGGATCCACATCTCCTCCCCTTCTCCCTCGAGTTTTGACAGCGTGGCTGTGATTGCGGCTAGAGGGTCGACCTCAAAACTTGGAAACGTCAAAATTGGCAGAGCTTCACTGTCTGAAAGAGTTATCTCGGCTGTGTGTATCACGGGTACTTTAGAGAAGTCGCGCTTGGTGTAATCCTCGTCGGCAACATGGATTTGTACGGTCGGATACTGAGCATATACTTGTCCCTCTACAAAATTTCTGAGGTGTTCTGGTACCCATACATAAAATCGGATGCGGTTACCAATCGAAGCAACTTCAAAGCTAATATGCTCCTGTGCGTGCCCTTCGCGTAGTAGCTCCCGTTTGTCACGCAAAATGCCGTGTAAGCTGGCAAACATTTGCTCGGCTGCCAACTCTTTTTTGTCATTGGCACGCGGTATCTCGAGGACGAGCAGTACATGGTCGGCCTCTTTGAGCGATTTAACCTTGCGATTATTTTGCCAGGTTAAATAGACCAAAATTGCAATAATCGGTATATAGATCCACCAGGCTGTCAGTAAAAAAGAAATCATTATACGTGTAATCTGTTAGACATTACTAACAGTATAGCAAACCGCTTCTGTTTTGTCGGGGATACGTAACGTAGTGGATTATTTCTCTTCAGCGAGAGTGTAGGTTGCTTTGGCAACGCGCTTGAATTGGGGTTTACCCTGAAGATTGAGAAGGATGGTTGTTTCCTTCACCTGTCGACTCTTAAGTACTTCGCGGACGATATCGTCTCGGTGCATAGGCTCTTTGGATTTTTTAAGGACTTTAGTAATAATGTCGGACACAGTACCCTTGCTATAGCCCCACTCCTTAAGTGCATAGATGCCACGGCCAATGAGGACAAAACGTGCATCCTTGATGAGTTCGTTATGAATTGCTTGGGTTGTGACATCTTTACGCTTAAAGTCAGAATCTTTTATTTGCTCAGCAATCTCCGAAAAGTGCATTGGCTTACCTTGCTCCTGTAAGATAACAAAAATCTTGTCACGGATGTTCTTAGGATTAACCAGTGGCCACTTAAGGAGACCCCATTGATCCTTGAGGCTTGCAAGCTTCTTGCTGACACTTGCGAGTGCGCGTACGTGATCTGGGTGCTCGTAACCGTTTACAAGGCCGTGAAGTTGCGGGATAGTAACAGGCTCCCCGTGAGTCTTAATGGCCTTGACGATGTCGTTTACCTCACTCTTGAGCTTTGCCTGGTCAAAGTAGTCGGCGATAGCCACTGCTTGGTAGTAGTCATCGTTCTCATCAAGAACAGTAAGACCAGGTGCCAGTGTTGCCAGAAATGCAACGTGTGCTTTGTCTCGATCGTTGCCCTTCTCGCTTACTTTGGCAGCGAGGTCACTAACACGTGCTACGCGGCCCATCTCTGAGAGTTGCTTTACAAACTCCTTTTCAATATCTTCAACGTGGGGTAGCTCACCCTTCTCTGACGCAAGTTTAAGACGGATGAGGATAGCCTTCTCTAGCTGTCGGACGCGCTCACGGGTAATACCTAGTAACTCACCAATTTGCTCGAGTGTTTCTTTGCGGTCATAAAGTCCAAAGCGACGCGAAATAATCTCTCGCTCTCTCTCGCGATCGATAGTCTCCAAGATATCCTTGGCTGTCTTTTTGATATCGAGTGCTTTCGCTTCGTCCATATGGTCCTCTTGTAAATTACGTTGTTATGTTATGGATTAAACTTATTTTAATACATAAATTTTTATAAGTCAACACCTATTTTGTGTATTTTCACAGATGTATGCGCTAATTATAGCACTAAATAGACCATACGCGAAATACATGAACACACTAGATGTAGTTTTTTGTAGTTGTCAAAATATATGAATAATAAGCATAAGCCAGAACATTTTTAGGTAAGTTAAAAGCGCTCCATGATGCAGCGCCGCGAGCGGGTGAAAAAGTATCGCTCATGCGCGCTTCAGAGCGCTTAGATGGGTTGTCAACCCCGGGACCACACGTGGGTGGGACCGGACAGTGGCGGGAACTGCCCGTCACCAGGGAGGGAGCCACGTGGGCCCCGGGGTCGATCCTCAGGTGTCTGTGGCGAAAACGTCGCGAGCATCGCGCCAAATTCAGCGGCACAGAGCACCTGGCGGTCAACAGCAACTGTTGACCAGATATCGGACATATCCCTGCTGGCGCCAGGAGGGATAGAGGTTTCATCACAGGACAAGTATCCTGTGGCGACCCAAAGGGGTTACGATCCGCTTTGTGAGCACATGCTCTTGAAGGGGATCAGAAACTACTCCACCACCGCCGTGCTCGGCAAGAGGTGTGTCCGCTGAGTGTTGCGTGGGGTTTAGCCACATATCTCGCAAGAGGAGTCCCAGGAGGGGCACTCCGCGAGCTGCAACGACTCAGGCTAGGTTTTTAAAGACCTTGGGTGGGGGTTGCTTGAGGACAAGCCTCTGCATCCGTTAACGCGCTAGGCGTTGCGTGGTTACACAACCCCCACCACTTGGCACATTGAATGTCCTAGGAGGACAAATACTATTATACATGATATGCACAATATGTCAATATATTTTTGACTTTTCTATAAAAAAAGAGCCTCGCGGCAATTTTTGCGCGAGGCGTGGGTTTGTGGCCCCTAGGGCACCGCTGGGTAGCTTCTTCTCCATCGAAGGCTTATCCAGCGGTGCCCCGTCCCCCCGGGTGTGTTCGGTATCCACTAGTGTGGGTCGATCACTAAGAGGGTGCCGGCAGGCGGGGCGGGAACCGCCTGCCGGCTAACGCTCCGGGGGTGGTGTCCGGAGCGCGATTGGTTGAGGGGGCTTGGCGCGGCGCTGCTACGTCTCCAGCAGGCACGGGACGGAGTTGCTGCTGCCATCTTGCCCAGCCCCCTCAATGTGGTGAATAGTCTCCTAACCACCACGTTCTTCACGGATACCATACTCAACAAGTATTACCCAAGCCGGAGCTGTGGTAGACCTGCTCCCCTTGTGGGGCGACGTTTGGAGTCGAGAGTGGAACAGAGTCAAGCTTCCATCCAGGGCATGTGATGCACCCCAGACTTTATGTGTATCCGCTAGGCGTCCTGAGGTTTTGAAGATCATCCGGATGGATGACTTGTCACCCAGGATACGTGGTACTGGACTTCCGCTTCTGGTCCCCTTGGGGATCGGTGTAACGGGAGTGTATGCCACTTCGCCATGGTATATGAGCCAAAGACTCAGTTAACTGCTCGCCTGAGCAATAAACAGAATCTTTGACCCCACCATCATTTATCAAGGTGCGAGAACTACTGTATGTGCTCGAGCTTTGCATGTCAACAGGGTATAGTGTAATAGTTGTAAATTGTACGCTAGGACTTCTTCTTGGTGCTTGGCTTTCGGGTTGTCTTTTTGGCTGGAGCTTTGCGGCCTCTGAAGCCTTTCTTCTCTGGTGCCTCGGCAATCATCTGCTTTGCCTGCTCCTCGGTGATTGATTTAGGATCGGTGTCTTTAGGGACTTTGGCGTTCTTTTTGCCATCTGTGACGTAGGGGCCAAACCGGCCATTGAGCACTTTCAGACCGCCGCCGAAGTCGGCGATGTTCTTCTCAGCCTCAGCTTTAAGTTTGGCGGCGTAGAGCTCCTTGGCCTCTTTTAGAGTAATCGTGTGCGGATCAAGAGGTTTAATACTGACAAAGAGCTTCTCAACTTGAATATAGGGCCCAAAACGACCAATGTTTGCCTTAATGTCTTGTCCTTCATCTGTTTGACCAACAACTCTTGGGAGCTCAAAAGCCTTCAGCGCCTCCTCAATTGTGACAGTCTCAAGCTTGGCACCCTTTGGCAGTGGTGCAAATTGGGGCTTTTCTTCATCCTCAGTGTCACCGAGTTGCAACATTGGGCCATAGCGACCAAAGCGAGCCAGGATTGGCTTGCCAGATTTTGGATGTTTACCGATCTCTCGAGCCTGGGCTACTTTAGAGCGGTCAATGTCACCAGACTTCTCTATCAGCTTGTGGAATGGATCATAAAACTCTTGGAGCATATCGTTGCGCTTCAACTTGCCCTCGGCAACCTCATCAAACTCCTCCTCTACCCTTGCGGTGAAGCCATAATCGATAACTGGGTCAAAGTGGTTACTCAAAAAGTCACTGACAACCTGGCCGCTGGCGGTCGGTACAAGTTTACCTTTATTAGAGCCAGTCTTCTCCTCCTCGACTACTCTCTCAACAGAGGTGCCCTTGGTAGAAAGCACGATAACCTCGCGTGGCTCACCTTCGGATTCGCCGCGTTCGGCGTAGCCACGCACTTGTACGGTGTTAATGATAGTGGCGTAGGTTGATGGGCGGCCGATGCCAAGCTCCTCGAGCTTCTTAACTAAACTACCCTCGGTATAACGTGCTGGCGGTCGGGCAAAAGTTTGACGAGCCTGTGCAAGTCGTAGCTTTAATGTGTCGCTGGCCGCGAGTGGCGGTAGAATCTCCGGATCCTTTTTGCTTGCGCCATACACCTTCAGAAAACCATCAAATATCACGACCTCGCCCTTGGCCTCAAATACTTCTTTAGCAGTAGAGATAGTAATAGTGATGGTTGTCTTCTCAAGTTTGGCGGGCGCCATTTGACTGGCAAGTGTGCGACGCCGGATGAGATCATACAACTTTTGGTTGTAGGTGTCAGAACTGGCTACCTCGAGACTGACATCAGTTGGGCGGATGGCCTCATGCGCCTCCTGGGCGCTGGAGTTTTTAGTCTTGAAGGTTCTGAACTGGTGATAGTCCTCACCGAATTGCTTTTTGATATAGCTTGTCATCTGGGCGAGTGACTGTTTGGAGAGGTTGACCGAGTCAGTACGCATGTAGGTGATCTTACCGTCTTGATAAAGCTTTTGGGCAGCGCCCATGGTGGCTTTAGAGCCAAAGCCAAGGCGCGAGTTGGCATCTTGCTGCAAAGAGCTGGTTGTATACGGTGCGCCTGGGTTACGTGTACCTGGTGATTTAGTGACGTCGCTGACGGTGAAATCGGCGTCTTTGAGGCTCTCAAGGAACTTGCTTGCCTCCTTCTCGGTGTCAAAGCGTTTTGGAAGCTCTGCTTTGAATGTCTCACTACCGTGCTTGAACTCAGCTGTAACCTTAAACTGAAATGACCCCTCAAAAGCCTCGATCTCACGCTCACGCTCAACGAGTAACTTCACGGCCGGAGACTGCACGCGACCAGCAGATTTGCCGCCGGGTACCTTTTGCCAGACGACTGGAGAAAGTTCAAAGCCAACGATTCTATCGAGTATTTGGCGAGCTTGCTGGGCCTGCACCAAGTTCATATCGACAGTACGCGGGTTCTGAACCGCCTCTGTTATGGCGTCTTTAGTAATCTCATGGAACACAATACGGTTGGTAGTTTTTGGATCGAGTTTTAACACCTCGCACAGATGCCAGGCAATTGCCTCTCCCTCGCGGTCTTCATCAGTTGCCAGCCAGACAGTCGTGGCATCTTTGACAGCCTTCTTCAGCTCAGTGATGACCTTCTTCTTCTCTGGATCTACCTCATATTCAGTTTTAAAGCCGTTTTTTATATCAATAGCCTGGCCGCCATCTTTGGCCTTTTTGGGGATAGAACGGATGTGGCCAACAGATGAGAGTACTTTGAAATCACTCCCGAGGTACTTCTCGATAGTCTTGGCCTTTGCCGGGCTCTCTACTATAACCAGATTCTTCTTTGCGCTTGTGCTCATTACAATTGTCCAGTGTCGAGCATTTAACAAATAAATGCAACAGGAACCAACGTTACACGACCGACTATGTGCACGTCAAGCATCAACACTTAGCTGAGGGTCCAGTGAGCGGCGCCTAAGGGGCGAATTTTGCCGCTGATCTCGAGCATGGTGATAGTCTGATTGAAGAGGGCTGGATCGAGTTCAGATTTACTCTGTATATGATCTAACTCGGTGATGCCCTCTCTGATGATATCTATGATGAGTTGCTCCTCTTTGGTATCTCCAAATACCTCCGCGCGCTGTCTCTCGGTTGCCTGAATACCGAGCGCATCAAGTACATCTTGCGCTGAGGTGATGGGTGTAGCGCCACTTTTGATCAGGTTATTTGTACCCACGCTTTGGCCACTCGTGATATTGCCGGGGATGGCCCCTACGAGCTTGTTCTGCTCGAGCGCAAAGCGCGCTGTAATAAGGCTACCGCTGGCCTCGGCAGCTTCCGTGACGATGACCATGTCTGAGAGCGCAGCTACTAGCCGGTTGCGAGCAACAAAGTTTTGTTTTAGCGGCGGTCTGCCCTCTGGGTGCTCACTAATGAGAGAACCACTGTGCTTTAGAATATCGATTGCCAAGTTGCGGTGGCTGCTCGGATGAATACTATCAAGCCCACCGGCCAGCACGGCAATGGTCCGACCCCTTGCATCAAGCGCTGCTTGATGCGCTACGCCATCTGCGCCGAGCGCAAGACCACTTACGATCGTCACGCCTTGTTTGGCAAGATCATAACTGAGGCGGTATGTCACCTCTCTGCCGTAGGCTGTGAGCTTGCGACTCCCAACAATTGTGACTGCAGGTAGATAGCTGTCGAGATCCTCGCCAAGAATGTACAACTCCTTTGGTGGGCTGGCTATCTCTAAGAAGTACGCAGGATACCGCTTATGTTTTTTTGTAATGTTTTTGATTTTCATACAATTATCTATTTTAGGTATTGACAATATTAGATTTGGGTGCTAATATGGTAATTCGTAAGCGACATTAGATCGCTTTCGCACCTTTTATACCCCATTGTAACACTTCCGAGTAATCGGAAACTGTTAGGAAGTCCTCTCAGGTAGTCATAAAGTTTTTACCCTCCACTTTTTAACTTAGGCAAGAACGACTGTTCGCTTGAAGCCGATCCTAGAGGATCTTCTAACCCCTTTAACCCTACCCCTACCATCTTCGGTTGGTTGGAGTAATTCAACGGTGAGTCATCACAGATTCCCGCAGTAGCGGGAGACGCAGGCGTCCGAGAGAGACATGCTTGACGTTTCATCCGGGTGGGTTGAAGGGTATTATCAGCGCCCAGCAGTGCCCACCCCTGCTGGGCGCTGTTTATTTATTGACAAAATAAGTAATAAAATTGTATAATCTTTATATGACAGAACGTAACATTAGTGGCCCAGACGAGCATAACGATGCGTCAGTGCCGGAAGTTATAGATACGAGTAGATCTCTACTCATTGCTGAACTACTTTTTGAGTTATCGAATCCAACAATGGACTACCGCGATAGACAATCACTAATGGATACAGTACAAAGACTTAATGGTGGTGTATATCCTGATGCGCGACAACAAGCCATGCTGCTCACTATGTACCGGGCTGCTCGTCACGAGGAAGAGCATCACGATGCAGGGCCTGATATTCCAGGATAGCTTACACTTCGATTTTTTCTGCAGCAGCTTGGATGATGTCATCAAGCTGCTCTTTTTCTTTTAAGCTAAACTTTGCAAGTACAAAGTCGGCTGAGTCGGTAGTATCGAGTTGGTCGTTCTTTATCCCCATCCGTACTCGTTTAAAGTCATCACCTATGTGTGCAATGAGACTCTTGATCCCGTTGTTGCCAGCGGATCCACCACCCTGTTTCTGTTTGATCGTACCAAATGGCAGGTCAAGTTCGTCGTGAATGACGGTGATGTCGGAATTCTTCAGCTTGTAGAAGTCTTTGAGTGCACGCACGGCCTCGCCACTATTGTTCATGAGTGTTGTTGGTTTGGCGAGAATCACCTTCTTCCCGCCAACAAAATCCTCAGATATGAGCGACTTAAACTTTATCTTCTCTTGCCACTCAGGAAGCCCATGTTGCACGCGTAGTGTATCAATAACTGTGAAGCCAATGTTGTGGCGGGTGCCATCGTATTTTTTGCCGATATTACCAAGCCCAACAATAAGTGCCACAAACCTATCATCGGTCATTGTAGACGTGGGAATATCCTGAGTCACTTGAATAAGTTGGTCATTGCGTTGAAACCGCTGAAATAATGCCATAGTACCAGTATGGCCCATACACGATTGTTGCTGCAAGGTATTTTAGGTCTCGGTGGCGTGCTGTATAGAGCATTTACCAGCACAACTACCTATGCGTCGTACTAGCTCTGATACCACAGTAAAATGTTCAATGCTCGCAATTGTATCTGAATTGCGTGAATCAAATGTGTCTAATTCAGATCCTCTCATATCTGACACGAGCCGACCCTGAACCATGATATGAGGAAGCCATAATCCTCGACTAGGCATCGAGTGAACTACGCCATACAGATCAGCCCCCGTCGAAGTCTTAACACCGTTCAGTTCTGCGTAAATACCTTCAGCGCCAATGGTTGCAGAAACTATCGGACTCGACTTTTTGAATGGACTTGGGATTTCGATTGAGCCCTCCCGAGTGTGTTGTGATACAGCAGGCTCTAGCCCTGCCGCTTTAATGCGCAGCAGAAGTGACTCGGCGTGGTTGAAGATGCTCCTTGATTTTGTTTTGGTTGTTTCCATACAGATTGTCCTATTCTCCCACCGATTGTCTAGATAATACCACGATTACACTCTCAATATGAGTCTGTGGACTTGTAAAACATTAGAAGTGCTTGTAGTATCTGGTTCATGACCGCAGCGACAGAGAGACTTCCACAAGACGTCACAGAGGAGCTTACCTTTGATGAAGCATCGCGAGAATCTGTCGACGCGTTACTCAAGTACGGTGTAGTTGTAACTCGGGCAGCCGTAGACCACTCTGATTTAGAGGGGCTGAGAGTAGCGGTCGATACGATGTTCTTCGAGACCATACATAGACGGCTCTATTACAAGGCTCTGGAGCAAAGACAAGATGTCGCCGCTAGACAGGGGACACTACAGAAGCACTCTATGCTTAGTCAGTTTGATCCCAACGATGTTCCAGATAAACTAAGTCCAGTATCTCCTGCTCTAGAAACCCTTCTTGATCTTGACGCACAGTTTTTTGAAGATGACAGACTACAGTTTTTGTATGCAGACAGAGCGGTTAGACCAAATGTTGTAAATGTGAGCCGTGCGACTCCTCGCCAGGTTGCGTTTGAGAAGCACCAGGACTCAGTCAACGTGTGTCGGCTTGGTCATGCTGTACACACCACCGATACATGGTGGACTATAGTTGGTGGCGAGGCGCCATCAAGACATGAAACCGACCAAAGATTTTTAGTAGAGGCTGGATCAGTCGTCACGTTGCTTGAGCGTGCTGGTGATAAGCCTAAGCTGGATCGGCCTGGTCAGGGTTCTGTATATTTTCTAGAGGATGGGAGTGAGGTGCACGCTGGTGAGAATGCTACCGATGAAACTCGCTATAGGATTGCACTGTTTGCCCACGAGGTAGATTACGAGCTGCTTCCCTGGGAGAGCCGACGATCTGACATCTTCACAAATATCGTTGTTAGCGCTGCACATCGTAGACGTTTGCGTGCACGCGTGTAGCACAGCTACTCTTTGATCTTGGGGAGGAACTTTTTGGTTTTGCCTGATTTTCTG
>JAGQNU010000041.1 GCA_020427905.1 Candidatus Saccharimonadota bacterium
GCTTGAATGTGATTTCTTTTGAGCCCGATAGTATTGCACTGACTAGGTCGCTAACGGCACCTGACAATCCACTACCAACCATGATTGTGGATATTGGTGGTAGGTCTACGGATATCGTTATCACTATGAACGGTGCGCCTAGGCTTATTAGATCTATACCAACTGGTACCGATGCAATTGTACGATCGGCGGCTCAGAATTTGAATATTGATGACAATCAAGCCCAGCAGTTTGTATTCAAGTTTGGTATCAGTAAGGATAAGCTAGAAGGTCAAGTGTATAATGCAATTATTGGTACAGTTGATCTACTCGTGGGTGATATTGATAAGTCAATAAAGTTCTTCCTGGGTAGATACCAAGGCACAAATATTGACAGAGTTATTGTTTCTGGCGGTGCTTCTGTTTTGCCAGAGTTCCCACTATATTTAGCAAACAAGTTTGGTTTAAATATAGAAATTGGTAACGCATGGCGTAACATAGCATTTCCGTCAAATAGACAAGATGAATTGATAGCTATTTCTAACAGCTTTGCGGTATCAGCCGGACTTGCGGAGAGGGTAGAGTAGTAATGATACAGTTTAACCTCTTACCAGATGTAAAAGTTCAATATATCAAGACCCAGCGTACTAAACGTATGGTAATGCTAACCTCAGTTGTTATTGCGGGTGTATCGGTTTTGATTGTGGCGATGACATTCTCGTATAGTTTGACTCAAAAACGCCATTTGACAAATCTCGATAAACACATTAAATCCATAAGGACTGAGTTAGAGTCGAACAAAGAATTGACCAAGATATTGAGTGTTCAGAATCAGCTAAATACTCTGCCTCAGCTTTATGCAGGTCGACCTGCAGCCGATAGATTGCCGATATACATAGAGCAGACTACACCATCTAATGTGGGTATTTCCAAGCTAACAATAGACTTCTCTACGAGTACTATAGAGGTTTCTGGCAGTGCAACTAGTTTAAGCTCTGTAAATACTTATGTGGATACGCTGAAGTATACTAAATTCAAGCAGAATGCCGAAAACGAATCGGGCGAAAAAGCTGAATCTATCAATGCATTCAAAGACGTGGTTATGACGAAGTTTGGTACAGAAAAAGGTCAATCATCATATACTATTAACTTAAATTTTGATCCATTGATATTTGACGGTACAAAGTCAATTAGCCTAGATGTTCCAAGTCTAATTACTACATATTCACAGCAATCAAACACAAGTCCATTTACAGGCACTCAACAACAGAGTAAGCCATCTGGAGGAAACCAATGAAAGATATAAGTTCCAAAAAAGTACAAATTGACAAGGGTCAAGCGACAATATTTGCTACGGTTGCGATAGCCTCGGTAGTAACTATTTTTTCTCTAGTTTCTAGCAAGGGTCTTTGGTCTAATTCGAGGTATTTGGCTAAAGTAATAGACAAAAAAGAAACAGCAAGAGATCAGCTAGAAGAGAATAAAGCCGCAATTGGTGAACTTACCAAAGCTTATGAAAAGTTTGACAATCAAGAAACAAATCTCATGGGAGGTAGCAAAAATGGTACTACAGATAGAGATGGCTCAAACGGAACTTTGATATTAAATGCATTACCAAATACATATGACTTTCCGGCCTTGGCTTCTAGTATTGAGAAGATGCTGGCAGGTTATCAGATAGATAGTATTACGGGTAGCGATGATATTATTGCACAAAGTTCTAGTGCCCAAGCTCAGGCAACAGAGATACCTTTTTCATTTACAGTCACAACAAACTACTCAGAATTAAAGAGATTAGTAGGGTCATTTGATAAATCCATCAGGCCGTTTAGTTTAACCAAGATAGAGTTTTCTGGTAATGGCGATGCCTTAAAAGTCGATATTGCTGCAAAAACATATTATCAGCCAAACACCAGCCTTAAAATAACAGAGGAGACAGTCAAATGAAACAGCAGGACATAGCTATACTAATAATAATAGTATTCTTTGCCGGCATTGCTTCATTTTTTGTAGCTAGCAAGTTTGTTGCACCTCATAAAGAAGTAAAAGCCGAAACTGTGACGGCTATATCCAAAGATTTTAATACAAATAATGCTAGCAATATTAATACGGATTCGATTAATCCTACTGTACGTATCGAGATAGCTCCGAACAATAACGAACAACCATTTAATAATGGCCAATGATGAGCATAGGCTGGCAAAATGAGTGTATTATCCGCCTCGACTCAAAAACAGGTTGAAGACCAGCTCGTAGAGGATAAGCTGATTGAGCGCGAGCGTTTGGATGATTTGCGCAAAAAATCCGAACAAACTACCACTCCTTTGTTTGCATTATTAGTTTCAGACGGAGGGGTCAACCCAGAAGATTTGACTCGTGTTACGGCCAAAATTACAAAAATTCCTTATGTTAACCTAGCAAATGCTCCAATAGAACAGTCTACTCTCGAACTATTGCCCCAGGATATTGCCGAGAGGTATATGGCAGTGCCTTTGGGTGAGATGCAACACCGTCTGGTGATTGCCATGCTTGACGCTGATAATGTTCAGGCTGTGGATTTTTTGAGCAACAAGATCGGCCGTCCATTAAAGGTTTATACGGCTTCAGAGCAGGGGATAAGGGCAGTATTGTCGCAGTACAAAGCTCAGATTGACACTTCATTTACCGAAGAGACTGCCGTCGACCAACAGATAGAAGAATCCAAGAAAAAAGGTGACAAAACGATCCGGACTATTGTCCAGGATTCGCCAATTAGCAAAGCCTTGAGTACAATTTTGGAATATGCAGCCAAGAATCGTGCTAGTGATGTTCATATTGAGTCACTAGAGCATGAACTCAAAATTAGAGCCAGGATAGACGGTGTACTCAGAGAAATTATGAAATTGCCAAAGAGTACAGAGGCACCGCTGGTAAGTCGAATAAAAATTTTGAGTAACCTAAAAATTGACGAGCACCGTATACCGCAAGATGGGCAATTTACTATAAGGGTAGACGAAAAAGAGATCGATCTTCGTATTGCTATCTCGCCTGTTGTTTGGGGCGAGCAGGTGGTTATTCGTCTTTTAGACAAATCTGGTACCAGCCTCAAATTAGAAGACATGGGTTATCGTGGTCGAGCTCTCAGAACTATTCGCAAGGGTATAGCAAGCCCAAATGGTATGGTACTGACGTCTGGTCCTACTGGCTCTGGTAAGAGTACTAGCCTTTATGCCCTTATTCAAGAGATAATGGATGACTCAATCAATATCGTAACTCTCGAGGATCCGGTTGAGTACAAAATGAGTGGAATTAATCAGATACAGGTGAACGCAGATGTTGGCCTGACATTTGCGAGCGGGCTTCGTTCAATTTTGCGACAAGACCCCGATGTCGTTATGGTTGGTGAGATTCGTGACAAAGAGACGGCTACACTGGCCGTGCAGGCCGCGTTGACTGGGCACCTTGTCTTCTCGACACTCCACACCAACTCTGCGGCAGGTATTTTGCCCCGTCTGCTAGATATGGGTATCGAGCCCTTCCTGATAGCAAGTACCGTACACACGGTCATTGGCCAGCGGCTTGTGCGCCGTGTGCGACAAGACGAGGGACTCGAAAAGTATACTTCGGATAAGCTTGAGACGGAGGCGATTCATCGGGCGCTTGGCACAGTCCTCCCAGATAAGGCATCTGATGTTGCACGAGTCTCTAAAGACCTTGGCTACAAGACCTTGCCACTGAGGGGTGAAAACGCTTATACTTTGTTTAGAGGTGCTGACAGTCCTGAAGCACCTGGTGGTTACAAGGGAAGAGTCGGTCTATATGAAGCATTCGAAGTAACGGATGCTATACAGCAACTCATCCTGAAGCGATCAACGAGCGCCGAGATACAGAAGGTAGCAGAGAAGGAGGGCATGATCAACATGCGCACCGATGGCTATCTGAAGGCGCTTGCAGGTCTCACGACCATCAGTGAAGTGAACAGGGTAGCGGCGGCAGACAATGCGTAATCTAACACAAGGGTGGAAACTATGGCAGGACTGAGAATCGAGATACTACTAGAGGAAGTCATCAAGCGAAAGGCTTCTGACTTGCATCTGCAAGTAGGTTTGCCACCGATGATTCGCGTTGATGGTGCCCTATCACCCGCGACCGGCGCCGAGATACTGACAGAAGAGACAGTAGAGTCTCTTATATTCGCCATTCTCGATGATGATCAAAAGCAGATCCTGCTCAAGGACAAGGAGTTTGATTTCAGCTTTGCTTTCGGTGACCTGGGGCGATTCCGTGTCAACGCATTTCATGAGCGAGGTAACCTGGCGGCAGCGCTCCGATTGATCCCTAATGAAATGCTTACGATCGAACAGCTCGGACTGCCGGCAGTGGTGAACAAATTTGCCGAATATCCTCGTGGTTTGGTACTGGTTACTGGGCCTACGGGATCTGGTAAGTCAACTACACTTGCTGGACTGATACACAAAATCAATGCTGAACGAGCCACGCACATCATAACCATCGAAGACCCCATTGAGTTTACGCACAAGAGCAACAAATCAGTGATTGTCCAGCGAGAAGTGCACTACGATACCTATTCTTTTAGCGCAGCGCTTCGCTCTAGTTTGCGACAAGACCCTGATGTTGTGCTCATCGGTGAGATGCGTGACCTTGAGACCATCGCTGCAGCTATCACTATCGCCGAAACCGGTCACTTGGTGTTCGCGACGCTTCACACCAACTCCGCATCTCAGTCGATTGACCGTATGGTTGACGTCTTCCCACCCCATCAGCAGCCGCAGATCAGAGCACAGCTCGCAAATATCTTGATGGCCATCTGCTCACAGCGTCTAGTACCTACCATCGGTGGCGGACGTATCGCTGCAGCAGAAATCATGATCGCAACGCCTGCAGTTCGAAACATCATCCGCGAAGGCAAGAGCCATCAGCTAGAAGCGGTTATCCAGACAGGCGCCGAGTTTGGCATGCAGTCCATGGACAAGACTCTCGTGAACTTGATCCATAACGGTACCATTACGTACGAAGAAGCTCGTAACTACGCTATAGATATCGACGAGCTAGATAGGTTGATGAGAGGCTAAGGTGCTTACCTACAAGTACATCGCCAGGGATCCAGCTACCGGCCAAAAGATAAAGGCCGAGATACAGGCCGACAGCGAAAAGGCTGCGGCCAAGCTGCTGCATGAGCAGCATATGGTGCCAATCAGCCTGACACTTCAGGAAGAGGGTGGTGCTCTCGGTGGTCGCTTTAGCAAAAAGGTAAAGACCAAGGATAAGATTCTATTTTCACGACAGCTTTCCACGCTGATCAATGCCGGCTTGCCTCTTCTGCAAAGTCTTCGCACCGTGGCCGATCAGACACAGAGCAAGAATTTCAAGGTAGTCATAAACCAGGTCATCTCTGATATCGAGGGTGGTAGCGCTCTTTCGGTAGCGTTAGGTAAGCACCCCAATGTATTTAACCGTATATACATCAGTTTGGTGGAGGCAGGTGAGGCCTCCGGTACGCTCGACAAGGCGCTAGAACGCCTGGCGACGCAGCAGGAAAAAGATGCAGAGATCATGAGCAAGGTACGTGGTGCCATGGTGTACCCAGCGATTGTTTTGGTGGTTATGGGTGCCGTGGTGGGCTTCATGCTCGTGAAGGTTCTGCCCCAGGTAAAAACACTGTACGATGGCCTGGGGAATGTACAACTGCCGATATTGACTCGTGTATTGCTTGCCATATCGAACTTCGTCGTGCATCAATGGTTTATCGCCCTGGCTATCGTGATAGTCCTGGTTTTTATAACCAGACGCTGGATCAGGACTGTTGGTGGCCGTAGCGTGTTTGATAAGGCAAAGATGAAAATGCCACCCTTTGGTCCGCTGTTCATGAAGCTCTATATGGCGCGCTTTTCTCGGACAGGTACAACACTTGTCGCTAGCGGCGTACCCCTGATACAAGTCCTAGAG
>JAGQNU010000042.1 GCA_020427905.1 Candidatus Saccharimonadota bacterium
CAAGCTGACGCATCAAGTATGGCCAAAAGGCCTTCTTCTCTTCGGGTTCTGGATCTCGATTGTTGGGCGGTCGGTACTTTACGATATTTGTGATGTACACATCCTCACGCTTCAGGCCTATTGATTCTAACATTTCGTTTAAGAACTTGCCTGCAGCACCCACAAACGGCAAACCCTGCTGATCCTCGTTCTTGCCCGGCGCCTCACCAATAAAGACGATGTCGGCGTTGGGGCTACCCTCTGCAAACACCAGCTGTGTCGCCCCACTCGCTAACTCCGGACACACATTGTCCTTCACAATCTCATCCGCAATCGCCTGCAAGGCGGCAACTTTACTCACGAAGTAATCTCCGAAAGTTGCTTTGTGAATGATGCATATTGCTCTTCAAACTTCTGAGTTCCGTCTATTTCAATCACATTTTCAGTGCTGTCAGGTTGATCCATGACCGCCATGTGTTTTTTAATAACTTCAGTCATTTCTTTCTTGGAGTGTTTGCGCTGATCGTCGGTTTCGTCTCTGTCTTGGCCACGCTGTAAGGCAACCTCATATGGTGTCTGAATATGTACTAGTACGACTATCGCACCACGTTTTTCTGCAATAACTTGAACGCTTTGTCGATCAGAACGCTTATTATGATGTGCATCCTGGATGACATCATGGCCCTTCTCTAGAATCTGGCCTGTTGCGTAATCTAGTGCGTTAAACACGTACGAGTTAAGAATCTGTCTATCTCCGGAGTTATAGATTTCTGTTGTCTTCTCTCGACTACCAAATATTGCCAGGCGTATTGCATCACTACTTAAACGAACTGCCCCACTCTCCTTGGCAAGATTTCTAGCAAAATAAGTTTTACCAGATCCTGGTACACCAAGAAACGTGTAAACAACCGGTTTGCGGCCGCGACTCATGCACGCTTCTCCCAGCGACGTTCATCAACACCGAGTGTTCTGTCAGTTCCAGTCTCTTCAGTTCTAGTATATCCGAGCTTTTTGGCAACCGCTTGGCTGCCTGTGTTGTGATCATTGATATACAGAGCAAATGACTGAGCATTCATATGCTGCACAAGAAGATCCATTAGATGATTAGTGGAGGCAGTAACAAGACCTTGGCCGCGGTACTGGGGATCACAGAAGTACCCCAAGTCGTACTCGGCACTTTCTGGATCAAAATGATGCTGCCACGCACCGACATACCCAACTAGGGTGCCGTCAGCAACAATCGCATATCTCAAGGCTTTGCGTGAATTAAAATCAGCAGTTCTTTCTGCAATATCTTCTGCAGATGTTGCGCCGGCAAGCCACGTCACATACTTGGTGCTAATATCGCTATCCGCCTGCAGTATCTCAAAGATACGCTCGGCATCATCTGGCCGCAAAACTCTCAGAGAACAGTCGTCATTTACCACTGTTTCTAGTGGCATACCATCACGTTGTTGCTGCTCGTGCTTCACGCTTGTTTAGTCCTTTGCTTGTTTGATGCTCAGGTTCATGCGGCCTCGATCGTCAATTGCCACTAGCTTCACTTTTACGTTGTCGCCCTCGTTGACCACATCAGTCACCTTCTCAACTCGCTCGTCAGCCATCTCAGAGATGTGCACCATGCCGTCGATACCAGGCATAAAGTTTACAAAAGCACCAAAGTCCATAATCTTCACAACGGTGCCGTCGTAAATCTTGCCAACTTCTGGCTCCTCTACAAGACCTTTGATCCACGCCATCGCCTTCTCAATTGACTCACCATCAGCTGAAGCCACAGTTACAAGACCGTCATCTTTGATATCGATCTCAGCGCCAGTTTCAGAGGTAATCTTGTTGATGGTCTCGCCACCTTTACCGATAATCGCACCGATCTTCTCAGGGTTAATCACGATCTTCTCGATACGTGGTGCGTATGGGCTCATAGCCTCGCGCGGTGCATCAAGTACTTCAATCATATGTTTGAGAATTGCCGCACGGCCAACTTTACCCTTCTCGAGAGCCTCTCTGAGCACCTCAACTGGCAAGCCGTGAACCTTCATGTCCATCTGGAGTGCAGTCACACCATTCTCTGTACCAGTTACCTTGAAGTCCATATCGCCAGCAAAATCCTCAGCATCAGCAATATCACTGAGTACGTACGGCGTGTCACCATCCATCATCAGACCCATCGCGATACCAGATACTGGTCGCTTCAGTGGCACGCCAGCGTCCATCAATGCCAAACAGCTTGAGCAGGTTGCCGCCATTGAGGTTGAACCGTTCTGAGACATAATCTCAGTCACACTTCTAATCGCGTACGGGAACTCCTCTTCAGTCGGCAGCACTGCCGTGAGTGCACGCTCCGCAAGGTAGCCATGGCCTATCTCGCGACGACCTGGACCCATCAAGCGCTTAACTTCACCAACTGTCCAGCCTGGTGCATTGTAGTGATGCATGTAGCGGCGCTCACCGTCATTCTGCTCCATAGTATCTACCATTTGTGCATAACTGAGCGGTGCTAACGTCACGATGTTCATCGCCTGTGTCACGCCGCGTGTGAAGATACTTGAACCATGTGCTCGCGGCAGCAAACCTACCTGTGAACTCAGCGGGCGAATCTCGTCGAGTGTACGGCCGTCCGGTCGAACCTGACTCTCTACGATACCTTTACGCACGTCCTCGTGAAGGGCTTTTGTGAAGGCCTCGTCATACTCACCCTGCAGTTCTGCATAGTCATCACCGTGCTTCTCAGTTAGCTCATCGTGAAATGTCTGACGCAGCACAGAGATTAGCTCGTTACGCTCAGGATAATCTTTCCGGAGCGCCTCGCCAAGCTTACCCTCAACCCAAGCGTTTACCTCAGTTTGAATATCATCATTTGGAAGCACCAGCTCATACTCAAGCTGCTCAGGTGCAACCTTAGATGCCAACTCTTTTTGCAGCGCGATTGCTGGCTGCATAGCCTCGTGTGCCCATGCAAGTGCATCGCCAATTACCTCCTCTGACACTTCATCAGCACCAGCCTCAACCATAGTGATTGCCTGCTCTTTACCAGCAACCACGAGATCAAGATCACTTGCCTCAATCTCCTCGCGCGACGCAAAGGCTTTGAACTCATTGTTTACTCGCGCTACGCGGAGTCCCGCAACTGGTCCATCAAATGGTGCGCCGGTGAGCATAAGTGCTGTACTGACAGCGATCATTGCCACCATGTCGGGCCTAAAGGCTGGATCCATTGAGAGCACCGTTGCGATACCTTGTACCTCTTGGCGGTAACCCTTCGGGAATAATGGCCTAATTGGTCGATCGATAATACGACCAATTAAAATTGCCTCGTCGCTCGGACGACCCTCTCGTTTTATGAACCGACTGCCGGAGATTTTACCGGCTGCATAAAACTTTTCTTCGTAATCGATACTCAGTGGGAAGTAATCCATGCCGCTCATTGGCTTGTTGCCAACCATGGCAGTTCCGAGCACTACAGTATCGCCGTAGCTGACCAAAACAGAAGCTGAGCTTCTGAAGCCGACTCGGTTGATCTCAAACTTTAATGGCTTTCCACACAGCTCAGTCTCAACTGAGAGTATGTCTTTTCCAAATGGATTAATGATATCTGACATCTATGATGTCCTTTCTTTTTAGGCTTGGATGCAGGATACAACACTCCTTTAAAACTTTTGTGAAAGGAAAGCTGCGGTTCTGCCCCCAAGCAGTGATATTACAAAGTGCAAGCACGAACTTACGATCTAAAACCCTCCGAGCTGACTCGACTCATGCTAGTTGTTATGAGCGCTCGTTTACCCCGCCGCGTTAGCTTTGCGGGGCCGACCAACGTTCAGTTATTTACGGAGACCTAGTTTTTCAATCGTTGCTTTGTAGCGTACGTAATCAGTATCTTTCAGGTATGAGAGTAACTTTTTGCGCTTGCCTACCATCTGGAGCAAACCACGTCGTGAGTGGTTGTCCTTTTTGTGCGTCTTCAGGTGCTCGGTAAGCTCCTTGATACGCTCGGTTAAAATTGCTGCCTGTGCCTCTGGTGAGCCCACGTCGGTTTTGCTGCGCTGTGTCTTTTTGATAGCTTAAGCCTTCTTCTCAGATTTGATCATTCAGTTCCTTGGTGTTATTGG
>JAGQNU010000043.1 GCA_020427905.1 Candidatus Saccharimonadota bacterium
GTTCGATTCCCCGTGAGGTCACCAAGATAGTAATTGAGATCGGCTCGTTAGAGTCGATTTTTTAGATTCGTAAACATAAGCGTCATCGGTTATACTACTGTTAAGCGTTTATGCAGCATGTAAAAGTCTCCTGGCTGAGAAAGTTCAACTATAGTCTCGTTGGCGCAACGGTGATTCTGTTTGTGACCTATTTTGCATTTGAGCTACAGAGCGTATCTCAAACCACTAAAGACAAGTGGGGGATCACGCCGCTCATCTTGGCGCTTGGTGCTATTCATGCGATATACGTTGTAGTGTCGGATCAGCTGCTTGTCAAAAAACAGCCATGGCTCACTAGCCTCATTTCATACGCACTGTTTGCTTTTTTAATTGCATCAATTATCGAGTCGAGTGGCAATACAAATGTGTACTATCGAGCTGCTTATATAGTGTCTGTATTCTTTACAGGCATGATTGGACTCTACGCACCTCTGACCGCAATTATCTACACATGGATGATTTTAATCTTCACAATCACTGGGATAGCTACACCGACAAATGCATCTCTGACTTTTAACGTTGTCGCCGACAGCCTACTCACGATATCGGGGCTAGCAGGCTGGTACTACTTTAAGCGCTACTACGTAACGGGAAGAAAAGAAGTGCAGCTCCAGAGCAAGTTGCAGGAGGAACAGTTCAAGACCGGTGTTATTTTAGAGTCTATATCTGACGGCGTGATGATCATAAACAACAAAGGCACAGTAGAGATCCTCAATCAGAGCACAGCTGACTTGCTTGGCTGGGAACGCAAAGATGCCGAGAAGCTCGATTACAAATCACTTATTGAACCGCTCGGGAGCGATGAGGAAGACACTGTCGAGCAAGATGCCATCACGGAGTGTATCAGCAAAAACAGTGCTGTAAAACGGATCTCTTTGCTTAAAACGCATCACGATCGGCAGATCTATGTTGATATTGTGGCTTCCCCAATCGAGCAGGAGGTAGTTAACGCCGATGGCAAGCACTCTACCGAGCATGTCGGCGTTGTAGCCGTATTACGAGACGTTGACGCTCAGAAGCGGCAAGAGGAGCAGCGGAGTGACTTTATCTCAACCGCCAGCCACGAGATGCGCACCCCGGTGGCATCGATCCAGGGGTTTATTGAGCTAGCACTCAACGAGAAGGTATCGACAATCGATGACAAAGCGAGAGGATATCTTGATAAGGCATACGAGTCCACCAAACATCTTGGACGCCTGTTTCAGGATCTACTTACGGCCTCAAAGAGTGATGACGGGCGGTTAGAGAACCATCCGGAGCTCATCAACGTCCAAGAGTTTCTAGAGGCAACAGTCGATAAAGAGCGCTCCCAGGCCGAGAAGAAGGGGCTCACGCTCAAGCTCGCCGAGCAGAAAGCCACAGGCAAGCAGGTGACGCCACTGATGTTTGTCCATGTTGACCCCGAGAGACTACAAGAGGTGCTTAATAACCTGATTGAGAACGCTATCAAGTACACCAAAAAGGGGATCATTACGGTCGGCACATCACTTCAGGATCAAGGTGTTGTTATCAGAGTCTCCGATACTGGCGTTGGTATCGCCACGGAGGATATCCCACATTTGTTTCAAAAGTTCTACCGCACCGATAACTCTGAGACTCGTGAGGTAGGCGGCACGGGTCTTGGCCTGTACATATCCAAACAAATTGTTGACTCGATGGGGGGCCATATTTGGGTGGAGAGCTCGCTTGGCAATGGCAGCACATTCTACATCCAAATTCCACGTGTCTCACCCGAGCAACTCGAGCATCTCAAACAGCAGACTACAGACAATCCAAAAGTATAAGTATGATAAGATTAATGTAGCAAAAAAGGATCGGGTAAAAAGGATAGTCATGGCAAAAATACTACTTGTAGAAGACGACAGTAACCTCAGAGAGATTTATGGGGCTCGGCTGGAGGCCGAAGGCTACGAGATTCTGACCGCTAACGATGGCGAGGAGGCTCTCGCAATTGCCGTTAAAGAGAAGCCGAATCTTATCATTACAGATGTGATGATGCCAAAGATCAGTGGCTTTGATATGCTAGACATCCTCAGAACAACACCAGAGACCAAAGACGTAAAGGTAATTGTTATGACCGCACTGAGTCAAGATGATGACCGCAAGCGAGGCACTGATCTCGGTGTAGATCAGTACATTGTAAAAAGCCAGGTAACCCTCGATGATGTTGTGACAATTGTGAAGGAGGCGCTTGGTGATGCTCCGCAATCAGCACCGGTATCCAACGCGCCTGCGAGTGATGATGCGCAGCAAGCTCAGGCTTCAGACAGCCCGGAGGATGTGGAAGATTTTGTCGCTAACAGCCCGCTTATGAATGGCACCCCACCAGCCCCTAGTACCGATAGCCAGCCTCAAGAACCACCAAAAGAGCAGTAGTAGGCTCATGCCAGACCTTGTTCGGCTTAATAAGCATCTTGCGCATACCAGTGGCCTGAGTCGCCGTCAGGCGGATGAGTATATACAAAGCGGCCGAGTGAAGGTAAACGGCAAACCAGCCACGCTAGGTAACGTCATACGGCCTGGCAAAGACACGATCGAGATTGATACGAGTGAAGTCTCGCGCCAACCCGTGCGATACACATACGTGCTCTGCAATAAACCGACAGGCTATGTCTGCTCGCGCCGCCAGCAGGGCGACACACCAACCATCTATGCGCTACTGCCGCGTCAGTACCAGGCGCTAAAGATTGCCGGCCGCCTCGACAAAGACAGTTGCGGACTTGTACTACTGACAGATGATGGCGACATGATATTCAAGCTCACACACCATAAATTTGCCAAGAAGAAGGTGTATATTG
>JAGQNU010000044.1:0-212 GCA_020427905.1 Candidatus Saccharimonadota bacterium
TCGCCGTAGCCGGAAGCATCTTCGCTATCGTTAATGTAGAAGTCCAGTCGATAGCCAGCCACATTCACACTGCCATCACTTTCATTTGCAGTCAGATCATACTGTACGGTGATTTGGTCATTTGCACCCGCACTGACACTATCTATCGTCGCGTAGTTCATGAAGTAGTTGGCCTCGTCAGCGTCGTTGGATACTTGAGTGCTGCCAATGCT
>JAGQNU010000044.1:250-3300 GCA_020427905.1 Candidatus Saccharimonadota bacterium
TCATCCATGGCCAAGTCAATGCCCAGATCTCCGTTACTGTGGATTGAATTAATTAGAATAGCGATGTCGCGGACGTCTGTATCTGGTGTCTGGTAGATCAAGATGCCGTTTTCTGTGTTGCCAGCGATGACATTTTGGTCACTGGTGCTTGTTACGCCACCAATCCTCACACCTTCTACTGTTCCACAAGCACCACTCCATTCGTAAATCCGAATACCGTTTTCACCATTACCGTACCCACTAGACAACTCGCCAGCCGTATCCGTACCTATCAGGTTATTTTCGAGTACGCCACTATATATATCATTTGAGGCATTACAATCATTGTAGAGCTGGATCCCATCACCCATGTTTCCCGAAATCACATTGCCAGTTGTTTCACCAATCGACACCGAACCCGCCGCACCGAGTACGTTTATACCGTCACCACCATTCTCAAGCACTTCTCCTGCCAGATTCAAACCAATATAGTTACCATCATACGTATTGGTGGCGTCTGTGGTTAAGATGGCGTGAGTATTATTACCTGCGATGATATTTCCCTCTGCTGTCAACGACGCATCCGCTGACGCGTAGAGCGCTCCTTCACCGGCATTCCCGATCGCAGTCGTTCCTGTCTCATCTGTCCCGACAAGTGAATCCTCAACAGTCATAGACGCAACCTCCCCACCAACAGCATATACAGAGTTTCCAGATATGAGGCTATTAGATACTGACACCGTTACATCCCCGGTGCTAAATGCAACTACTCCGTAAGCGTTCGCATCAGCCGCAGAACCGGTAACATTAGTACCAAGATAACTACAGGTAACCGCGACTTCTAAGGTGTCATTATCGGTTGAGTCGGTGACACTAACACCAGCTGCAGAGGCAGAACCGTTCAGCACAAAGCCCGTTATAGCAACACTGCCTGATTCACCAACAGCACCATCAACAGCCAAAGCACTATCAGGGTCAATACCGCTCGCGTCTATTTCTACGGTAAGTTCATGTGGAGTGTTCGAATCTGCCGGCAGGGTATCTGGAACGAGATCGCCACAAGTTGCGCCTGTCTGCGTAGAAGCATCTAGTGTGACCGCCTCAGTAATTGTTGGTAGGGCAGAGCCTGGCGTAAATGTCTTTACGCCACCCCCAGCGATATCAAAATTAATCGTGTCTGTTCCATTTAGGGCGTTGGCCTCTTGGATTGCCGCCCGTAGGGTACAGACTCCAGATCCGTTGTTGCACACTCCGTTGCCAGGGTTGCTATCGCCGCCGTCGCCTGTGGAGTCAACTGTAAACGTTGCGGCCGAAGCTTCCGGCGCAAAAATAGAAAACGGCACCAAAGAGCCAACTAAAAACAGTAGTGTTACCAGTATGCGGAGTTTTCTGTGTTTCATCTCTTCTATCTTAAATTACGTTCAAGCCAAATTACTAATGTAATTTTAACATAAGCAAGAATGAGAACAAGGGTTTTAGTAAGTATGCCGGAATGGAAAAAACCCGAGACTTGTGTATTTAAACACGCTGCATTGCTGCAGAGTCTCGGGGGTTCTCCTTAGGTAGGGGGCGGGTTCAGCTGAGCAGTCGGCGCAGCTTGTCGTTGGACTGGCGGATCATGGTGTCGAGTCGCTGGATGAGTCGCTGTAGGGCGAAGTGCTCATCGAGGTCCACGCTCCATCTGTACCGCTTGGCGTACAGGTCCTCCAGTGCGCCTTGCATGCGCAAGAGGTACTGGGTGGCTGTCAGGCAGTCCGGGTCGACCTCCGCCATCGGGGGCAAGTACTCCTCACCCTGACGGACACCAACCTTCCTGAGGCCGTGCTCGGTGAGCAAGGGTTCGTCGTGCCAGAACTCGGTGAGCGTGAGCAGCTTCTTGTCCCACTCCTCGGGGTTGGACGAGGCCATCACAGTGAGCTCACCAGCATCAACTCTGTGAACGTGGGCTCGGATGTACTTGGCGATGATCATCGCCGTTCCGTAGTCGTCCTCGGCCTGGGTGATGAGCATGAAGCTCACCGTGCCTGCCGGCCGATCCAACTCCATGATGTCGCCGCGCACGACAACCTCGCCGTACATGGCCTTCTTGATCCAGGCGACGAGCTCCTTCTGGCTCTCGCCGACTTCGGTTTGCTGGGTCATTGTTCCTCCACAATTGCCTATGGGTTCGCGCGTTTTTCTAGCGCTACTGCCAATCGGCTATGCTTGTTGGTTGGGTTTGGTTACCGCTTTTGTACTACTTTTGAATGTGCTGCCAATCGCCTATGGTTGCCCAATCGGCTATGGACTTATGTTGCTCCCTACCTAAGGAGTACAATAATTTTGCTACAAAATTGACAAATCCGCAAGCACTAGCAAAAAAGTGCGGACTACTTTTTGTGCTTTGTTTTTGGCATGAATTTTTGAGCGAAGAACCAGGCGCCAAAAGGCAAGGCTGCCCAGATGATGGAGTTTGCGATAAATAGTGGCCATGAGAAGTTGTAGTCTATATATATTTGTTCTTGCTCAGGAGCACCATTTAGGCCGCCAACATATTGCCAATCGGCTCTTTTGAATTGAAGGGGTGTTCCGGACGTCTCATAGTCTGTAGGCAGTATGCAGGCTTCGTCGCCATCAACTCTAGGCTCGGTGCAGTCTACTGCGAGCCCAGAAGAATTGTTGTCCTCATAGCTGTAGTTTATAAAGTAGCCAGTCCAGGTTGATATGCCAAGGCCAATTGCCAGTGATACTAGAAGTGCGATTTTAGTTCTTTTGTTCATCTTGATACTAAATATAGCATAAGCTTGAAGCAAAGAAAAAAGGCCACTGATAGTGACCTGGGACCAATGAAAAAGCCGCCTTAAACGGCGACTCTTTCATTGGTCGGGGTAGCAGGACGCGCTGCGCTGTTGCTTGCTTGCACGGATTTCGCTGCTCGGAACAAGTTCCCTGCGCCGCTCAATCCTGTACGAACCTGCCCTGCGGGCTACCAGGTTCGAGAACTAACCAACAAAGACCAAAATAAAAATCCCATCTATCGATGAGATTCTCATTTTGGTCGGGGTAGCAGGACTCGAACCTGCGACCTCACG
>JAGQNU010000045.1 GCA_020427905.1 Candidatus Saccharimonadota bacterium
CTAACGATTTAGCAAACCGTCCCCTTCAGCCACTTGGGTACTCCTCCGTATTGTTGAATATCCTTACAGATGATGGGACTATGCGATTATAGCGCATTTCTCCCCTGTTGTCAGTATACTAGTAGCATGTTTACACTACTTGTCTCGTCAAAAACTATGGAGCCGAAGACATGTCCGTTTAGCGTCGCGCTTACCACGCCGGTGTTTCAAAGTAAGGCAGAGGCGCTGAACACACTGCTTGAATCAAAAAATGAGCTGCAGCTGAGGCGCCTGATGCATATCTCGCCTAAACTCGCAGCGGCAACACATGAGCGCATTAACAATTGGTCCACGGCCGAGCTATCCTCTGCCTGGTATAGCTTTGTTGGTGATGTATACAAGGGCCTCTCGATTGAGGAGTTCTCGGCAGATGATCTTGGGTTTGCTCAAGACCACATGGCTACGCTCTCGGGACTATATGGCCTACTGCGGCCACTTGATCTAATCGCACCCTATAGACTCGAGTTGGGTTACAAACTAAGCGGGAGGGGATTTAAAAATCTCTACGACTACTGGAGCGATTCTGTCGCCCAACAATTACCAGCAGACGAAACAATCATCAACCTCTCGTCTGAAGAATACATCAAAGTTATCCGACCCCACGTTGCGGATGCAAGGATTATCACACCTCAGTTTCTTCAAATTAAGAATGGCAAGCCCGAGTTTCAGGCGGTGCATGCAAAAACGGCTCGTGGGATGATGGCCCGCTGGATCTGCACAAACCGTATCGATAGCCCATCCAAGCTGAAAAACTTTGCTAAAGATCGCTACACTTACTCGGCTGAGCTCTCGACACCACAGCAACCGACCTTCACGCGCGAGTTCATCCCCGTAGCCATGCAACGGCAAAACGCAATATAACGCTTTTGTTTAACAGGGGTAAGTGTGTTGCAATAGTGGCATGAAATTCCGACGCGAGCCACACAAACCACACAGCCACGAAGACGCTGCTCGATATGGAGTCAAAGCCAATGCACTGCTTGCTGCTGCACAATTCCTCATAGGCGCATTGAGTGGTAACATAGGGTTTCTCACTGAAGCTGGACACCAAACGGCTGATGCAGGCTCACTTCAGGCCAAGGCATCGGCCATGAATAAAAAAACACGGCCAGTGAGGGCACGACGGCTTCGCAAAACCGCAGCCTGTGTACTGCTAGCTGGGGGTGGTCTGGGTATTTGGGGTGGCATCAACCACATACAAGAGGGTACTGCGGAAGATGACTCGTGGGTCGAGTTGGGAGCAGCAGTGGCCGGAGCAGCGGTGAATACAGCGATAGCCCGCAAAACCCACCGAGCTGAAAGCGAGCATGATGACGACCATAGCCATGGTGCTGGAGCTGAAATTGATATGATTGTACATGCTATGACAGATATGGGTACTGGATGGTTGTATGCAGCGGGCTTATATGGCGAACGGTATGTACCAGGAATCGCTAACTATACACTCATAGCAAACGGCTCACTCATTGGTGGAGCAGGCATCCATACCCTGGCCCGGATTAGGCGTGATGAAAAAACACCAGTAAAGCAGACCCTATATAAGGAGTAAGACACCGAGTGTGACCATGGTAGTGCCCAGTGCTTTTCGAGCTAAGTGATCCCGCTCTGACAAGAACACGACCGAAAATAGAACCGTTAATATTACGACCGATTGCCCTATTGGCACAATCTGTGATGCGTCTCCACCCTTTTGGTACGCAGTATAGGAGGCAAGTATGCCAATCGCGTAGAACATGCCCAGTAACGCCGAGTTTCGCAGTAACGTCGCGTTCAGCTGCTTCTTAAATTTACTCACGGATGGCCGATAGATAAGTAGGGTCATAAGAGTTGGTACAAAAAACACCAGTGCCGCGTAGGACGGTGCGTCGGCAGTTTTTAAAATATACGAATCGTTGACAAAGCCGATGCCCAAACACAGACCAGCAAGTAAGGCGTACACCCTGCCAGCCACAACTGATTTGCTCGCCTTCTTCTTTTTACTTGATTTCTGATAAGAAACCAGCGCAACCGCGACGAGAATTAAAGCAGCGCCGATACTTTTTTGCAGAGTGAAATTCTCATCCAGAAACACAATCGCAGCTCCGATCGCCCACAAGATTCTTGTTGACGAGATAATGATTACCTCTGACGCCTCAGTCATTTTTGATGCTTGAAAAATAAAAACCTGTGCCAAGGCATAGATCACCCCCATGACGAGTATGTTCAGCCAATATGCTGATATGTCAAGCAACTCAAACCCCTGGGTGCATGCATACGCACCAACAATGAGAGTGCAGACGATATTGAACAAAATTGCGTAGATAACAGCATCACTCTTTTTGTCTTTTAAAAACACACGCGAGAGGGTGTAGTAACCCGCATATGCCAACACGCCCACTAATACAAATCCTAGCCAGCTCATTTCGCTTAAGTATATCACTACATTGCGAGGTATTCGTGACGAGTAGTATCTGGGAGATGCTCGATTGAATATCTGAGCATGGTGCGTGGCATCTCGTGTGCGTGTGCGTCTAAAAAGTCGATGAGGAGCTGACGATCACAGCGCTTACCCATCTCACGCAGCATCCACCCAACGGCCTTGTGCATTAAGTCTTCTTTGTCATTAAGTAACTTCTCAGCGAGTTCGATGCTGATATCAGGCTCACCTTGATTGATAAAGTGGAAGCTTGCAACCACCGCAATACGCCGCTCCCACAACAGCGTGGAATCCGAGAGTGTATCAAGTACCTGTAATAAATCTTGATGATGGTAAACATAGGCGCCAACAATATCCCGAGCCGAGGTATCGACAAGATCCCAGTTGTTCACCCTATCGGTATGGGTTAGGTAAAACTCGTAGAGTTCTAATTGCTTTGTCTCGTTACCCTTTTTGTACTGATTAACCATGATGATCAGTGCCGTTAGTCGCTCCTCATGCCACGGGCTCATGAGCAGATTTTCAAGATCAACCAGAGATAAATCTTTATAGTGCTTTGCGACCTTCCGCTGATCGGGCACGGTCACACCCAAAAACTTATCCCCCTCGCCATACTGGCCTTCGCCAGTTTTGAAAAACCATCGTCCGGCTTTAGCTCGCTCTGGTTTTGCCAGCTCTCTGAGATCTCGCTTGAGTTGTTGTAGCATACCCTCTCAGTGTACACTAACAGATGTGAATATCACTATTATGGCCATCGGCAAAAAGCACAACCCAAAGCTTCAGTCTGCAATTGAGGACTACACTAAACGACTCAACCGCTACGCACATACTGAGTGGAACTTAGTTGAAGCAAAGATTGCTCCGTCTATGAAACCAGAACAAATTAGGCAATTGGAGTCTGGGGTAATTCTTAGGCAGCTGGATGAGAGCGACACCGTTGTTTTACTTGACGAGCGTGGCACGGAGCTCAGTTCTCCCAAGTTGGCCAATAAGCTCCAAGGATACAAAAATACCAGCGTGAAGAATCTGGTGTTCGTTATTGGTGGCGCGTTTGGTGTGAACAACGACGTTATGCAACGAGCCGATTTTACCTGGAGTTTATCTAAGCTTGTGCTTCCCCACCAGCTGGTCCGCGTTGTGCTTGCCGAGCAACTGTATCGTGCCCACACCATATTAGCCGGCGAGCAATATCATCATATGTAGCGTATAGTAGTGGTTATGCAAATCGTAATCGCGATTATCCAAGGTATTGTTGAAGGGCTGACCGAGTTCTTGCCAGTAAGCTCAACGGGTCACTTGATACTTAGTGGTCACCTGCTTGGATTTACTGATGAGACTGCCAAGACATTTGAGGTTGTTATTCAACTGGCTGCTATTCTTGCTGTTGTAACGCTCTACTTCTCTCGATTCCTCCGCTTTATCCCAACACCGGAGAACAATAAGAAACCTGGTTTCAACGGCTGGAACGCCTTGCTCACACTGTTTATCACAACCATACCGGCCGTAATCGTCGGCTTTATATTTCACGACTTTATTAAAGGCGCGCTCTTCAATCCAACCACAGTCGCCATTGGGTTAATCATCGGCGGTATCGTGCTGATTGTGTTTGAAAAATTTGTACCAAAGAGCAGCGCCAAGAATCTGGATCACATCAGTTTGAAGCAGGCTTTGGGGGTTGGTCTCGCGCAGATTGTGAGCATCTGGCCAGGAGTATCACGTGCAGCCAGCACGATTGTTGGCGGCTCGTTTATGGGGTTGGATCGACGCACTGCGGTTGAATACTCGTTCTTTGCAGCTGTTCCTGTCATGGTAGGGGCAACTGCACTTGACCTGTTTAAAAGCGCCTCGAATTTGAGCTCCAGCGACATCCCACTTTTTGTAGTTGGCATGATCACCAGCTACATCACCGCAATGCTGGCTATAAAATACTTCTTGAAGTTTGTTCAGAACCACTCGCTCGCCATCTTCGGCTACTACCGCATCGCCCTCGCTCTCGCAGTAATTCTTGTCCTCTACGGCCTATGACCACTTGGCTTATAGATAATCAATCAACAAGCATTGACCACTTGTCTCAGCTGCTCGCGACCTTGGGGCAGAACCCTACGATCGTTACGTACAGTAATCTTGACTCCGCTACCATCAAACCCAAAGATTTCATAGTTTTATCAGGGAGTAACATCTTAACTGCCGCATGGAACGACGATGAATTTGCAGACGAACTCACACTGATTAAACAACACACAGGCCCCATGCTCGGTGTCTGTTTGGGTATGCAGCTTATCGCACACGCCTACGGTGCACATATGCACCAGTTGCCAGAGAAGCGTTACGGCCTCGCTCACATTAAACGCGTTGGATCTAGCGAGTTATTCAACGATACCGAATACCCGGTAGTGTTTGAGAGTCACCACTGGTCTGTCAAGAAGGTGCCAAAGCCACTTGAATCCTTGGCGGAGTCTGGCGCCGGTATCGAGATACTGGGACACACTAAAAAACCGCACTATGGGGTACAGTTTCATCCGGAGGCTACCGACCCCGGTAATGGTAAAGAGTTACTTGATAGAATCCTCTCCAATATTTTGTAGTTACACTAACTCGATTGATTCGCAGGTTTTGATTGGGTGGTACTCGGTGCCAGCCATCTCGCAGACTGCTTTGACATGGCTCTCATAGGTGTTCATCCCCCACTCGTTGAGGAGACCGTTGTGGATTGGCACAATGTGCTGCGCCTTTGCTTGCTTCACAAATTCAGTCGTCTCGGACACTTTTGCCCACGGTGCGTTGAGCGGCAAACCAAGCCAGGTAAAACTCTGCTCTGGCACAAAATACTGGTCTCCTGGATGGTAAAATAGCTCATTAACAATCACACCTGTGTTCACTGGTTGTGGAACCTCAGGTCGGATCGGCTCGTGTCTGCTGCCAACAAACTGCAGAGAGAAGCCACCAACTGTCTGGTTTTGTCCTGAAGCGATCACCACAACCGCTGGCTTTAGCTCATCCCCAAGCAGGGCTTCGATATCTGCGTTCACGAAGAGTTTGGCATCTTGGTTTTTAGTAAGCGTTGCTTTCAACTTCTCTTGATCCAGGTGATCAAAGTGCTCGTGTGTCACCACAATAGCCACACAGTTGTCTGGCACTTTATACGACTCACTGAGCGGTCCCGCATCAATCACGAGGTTCTCGCCATCCTTCTCCAGCACCACACACGAGTGCTCATACTTGGTCAGCTTCATACTACAAGTATACCAGTTACTCTTGATTGAAGTCTTTTGCGACTTTGCTATCGAGCCTTGCCTGGGCGTCTTTAAACTGTTGATTTACCTCAAGCGCAAATGGGTTCTCGTGCATGATTGACTCAAACAAGTCCCACGTATCCTTGGCCTGCACCATCTTCATGTCATACAAATCATCGTACGCCAAGGTACTCAGTTCACTCTTGGGGATATCCATAATATCCATGACGCGCGCGATATAGTGGCTGAGCCCCTGCACATATGCCATCTCTTTGTCGTGCTGCTCTGGTGTTCGCTCAAGAACCTGTAACTCTAACTTCTCAGCAAGCAAGGTTATGAGTGTTTGATACTGCTCCTCAGCTGACCGTACATTGCTTACAACGCAGCGCAAATCCTTTATCCCACCACTCTTTTTGATTGAGGTAGGACCAAACAACGGATGGGTCCCAATAATTGAGCATGTTTTGGGCAAGCACTGCTCAAGTACGGCAAGTGGCTTAACTTTTACGGAGCAGACATCGATAACCAGCGCATTTGGATTGATACTTTGTTTATTGGTCGTGAAAAACTCTTCAAAGAACTGTGATGGAATCGATGGAATTATGATCGGTTGAGCCAGCACCTCATTAAGCGGAGCGAATCGCGCGTTAAACCCAGCATCTCCCTCAGCATGACTACGGGAGCTCACTACAAACTCGGCATATGGTGCGAGCCACTGTAAAATCACTTTAGTGAAATCACCATATCCAACTATTCCAATTTTGTACTTCTTCATAAAAATCTCCTGGCGGAGAGAGCGGGATGTCGCTACGCTCTTCCGCTTAAACTTCCTCGAAGCGAGCTTCTGCGAGAGTTCTCGCTCCACCGAACCTTAGAACCGAATCAACCTTCTCTAGAAGAGAAATGCCCAACGCATTGCGCTGGCCACCTCTCTCCTGGCGGAGAGAGCGGGATTCGAAC
>JAGQNU010000046.1 GCA_020427905.1 Candidatus Saccharimonadota bacterium
AATAATTCACTCGCTGTGCTGTGGCAGTAGTATCCCTTTTGAACCCAAGTTGGAGGTGGTTCTTAATGCTGCGAAACCGTAAGACCAAAGATCGGTCTGAGTCGGGTCCCTCGCTGCGCGAGAACCTGACTGGACTACTCAAGATCATGCAGAATGATCCGACAATCTCGGACGAACTGCCGATTGCCAAGAAGCTGATCGCTAAGTCCATGCGATGGTTGGTCCTGAACGAGTTCTTTCTGGTACTTCAATTGTACCCAGTTAAGTTCTTCATTGATGAGATCAACCATGATGCGCCAAATGTCACCAAGCTGTTGCTGATCAGCTTCAGTTTTGGTGTTATTCACAAGATCAGCGATGTCGTGAATAAGCAGATGGCGCTTAGCCGCAACACAACCATGTGGCGACTGTGGCGTATCTGGTGGGGTTATGGTCATCGTGTACTACTTCGGTTGTCGACCGATTGGCATACGCTCAATGGCACGGGTGAAAAGGAATCGCTCGTTTCAAAAAATATTCTCAAGTTTGAGAACATGATTGACGAGTTGATGTTCAACACCATCCCTGCGGCGCTTCGCATCACCTTTACGACCCTGTTTTTGCTAACGGTTGGTTGGGTGTACGCGATTTTGTCGTTGGCTACCATGGTTACCTACGCACTCATGGTGCGTAAGACTGAGGGTGTGCTTGAGCCGCTTCGGAAGAAGTCGCGTAAGCGCATGAAGGCCATCGAGCGTTTTGGCTCAGAGCTGAACAAAAACTGGCGGACGATCAAGGAGATCGGTCGCGAGGAAGACTTCAGTGATCAGAATGACTCCCTTCTCCTCGGCTTTTGCGAGTTTGAGGAGAAGCGTCACAAGACCGCGATGGGGCAGTTCATGCACCAGAGTGATGTCGTGAGTGCTTCACGGATGTTGCTCTATGCCCTCTTCAGTCTCAGTATCCTGTGGCAGCAGCCACAGCTGGGACTGATCGTGCTCGCAGGAGAATGGATGGGCAGGAGTTACAGCAACTTCGGCCGATTTGCAGACTTTCAGCAACGCATGAGCGAGGGCTTGGAGAGTATGCGAGAGTTGGTGGCGCTAATGTGTTTGCCGCCAACAGTTCAACAGCCGGCAGCTCCAATTTGGCCGAGTCAAATTACTGGCCGGGTTGAGTTTAAGGACGTTGACTTTCGCTATCCTGACGCAACGGAGTGCGCGCTCACAGGCGTGAGCTTCGTGGCTGAACCCTATACTGCTACTGCCCTTGTTGGATCGAGTGGCTGTGGCAAGAGTACCTTGATGGGACTTTTGCAACGGTTGCATGACCCGACCGGTGGGTCTGTACTGGTGGACGGCGTTGGACTCAGTGAGCTTGACTACAATCGCTACCGCCGTGAGGCGATCAGCGTAGTGAGTCAGGACGTTCAGCTGTTTGACGGCACAATCATGCATAACATCCGCGTGTCGAAGCCCGACGCAACGGATGAAGACGTGATTGAGGCAGCTCGTCTGGCATATGCTGATGAGTTTATCGTCAAGCAGCCGAATGGTTACAACACTGAGGTTGGCGAGAACGGCATCCGTCTCTCTGGCGGACAGAAGCAGCGCATTGCCATTGCGCGTGCGCTGCTGAGGAAGCCGGCAATCCTGATTCTCGATGAGGCGACATCCGCACTAGATGCGATTAGCCAGCAGCGAGTGCAGGAGAGCATCAATGATCTGATCGAACGCCGGGAGGTGACAATCTTCATTATCGCTCACCGGTTCAGCACTATCGAAAGTGCTGACCAGGTGGTGGTATTGGATGATGGTCGTCTGGCCGAGATCGGTACTCACGCTGAACTTCAGCGACACAATGGTCTCTACGCTCGCTTGCGAGCCATGGAGACCAAGGGTCTGCTGGACTGAGGTCTAGCAGCTATAAGAACCAACTACAACAGGGTCTGGAGGAGATCCTGCGGAGCCCCCGTGTGCAACGATGCACCGGGGGCTCTTCAAATTTAATAAACTATAATTTCACTTGAGCTTGCGCTAGATACTTGCCAACAGCTGTCACTTGATCTTGAGTGATCAACCCCTGTGCGAGATAGTAATCAACCAAAGTGCTGATTGTAATTATGCTGTACATTGTGACGTTCCTACTCTCTAGATATTCTGTGGCACCTTGTTGGCGATCAACAACGGTCAGTACGTCTGATACAGTAGCTCCGAGTGATTCGAGGTAATCGATAAAGAGTGTCTTTGAGTAGCCGGTTGATGTGTGGTCATCGAGAACGAGAATTGTATCAGTGTTGCTAACTTCTCCGCTCGTCGGTCCGCTGAAAGTGCGCTTCCCGTTTATAACTCGCTTATCAAATGTAAGAACTAATTCATCGGAGAGCTCGAGTGCTTTTGCTGCTTGAACTGCGAGTGGGTCTGCTCCGCGTGGGACTGCGCATAGTTTTGTAAATTTGATTTGTTCAGCCTGAATAATCTCAGCAAATAATTCCCCGATAAGTTTATAAATCTTTGGCAGCATCTCGCAGCCTGGCTCGTCCTCTTTGGGATAATGCATGTAGAGTGGACTCAGTGGAAGGTTGGGTAGTGTCTCGTGAGCTGCTATCTTAAATGCACCAAACTTGACTGTGCCACTCTCAAAATATAAATCCGCTAACTCTGCTTTTTTGCCTGAGAGTGAAAACGTATTAGGCATCAGCCGTTAAATCGGGGCCTTCGGTTATTACCGTTGTTAGATTGGAGGGGTGATGTGCCACCACCGGACCCGGTGTCAGTGCCCGTGCCAGTGTCGCCACCAGTTCCGGTATCGGTTCCGGTATCGCCATCACCGCCATCACCAGACCCTGAGGTGGTATCCTCT
>JAGQNU010000047.1 GCA_020427905.1 Candidatus Saccharimonadota bacterium
TCGCACTTGGTGGTGGTTTTCCAAAAGGGCGCATCATTGAGATCTATGGTCCTGAATCAAGTGGTAAAACCACATTAACACTACATGCAATTGCGGAGATTCAAAAGCAGGGCGGCACTGCAGCCTTCATTGATGCGGAGCACGCGCTTGATCCTCAGTATGCAAAGAAGCTCGGCGTTGATACCGAGAATCTATTTGTGGCGCAGCCGGATAACGGTGAACAGGCACTGGAGATTTGTGAGACACTCGTGCGCTCAAACGCAGTTGACCTCGTAGTTGTGGACTCAGTTGCGGCATTAACCCCGCAAGCTGAGATTGAAGGTGAGATGGGCGATAGTCACATGGGTCTTCAGGCCCGGTTGATGAGCCAGGCACTCCGTAAACTGACGGGCATTATCAACAAGAGCAAATGTACGGTTATCTTCATTAACCAAATTAGAATGAAGATTGGTGTGATGTTTGGCAATCCCGAGACAACTACCGGCGGTAATGCACTCAAGTTCTATTCGTCAGTGCGCGTTGATATCCGTCGCATTGGCCAGATTAAGGATGGTGAGAACATCATCGGTAACCGTACGAAGGTTAAGGTTGTTAAGAATAAAATTGCGCCGCCATTCAAAATCGCAGAATTCGACATTATGTACAACGAGGGTATCTCAAAGACTGGTGATGCCATTGATCTCGGTGTGCAATACGGCATCGTTGGCAAAGCTGGCGCATGGTTCGATTATGGTGATCAGAAGATTGGCCAAGGGCGTGAGGCTGCCAAGCAGTACATGAAGGACAACCCAAAAGTTCTCGATGAGGTTATTAAAAAGGTAAAAGCCGAAGCCAAAAAACAAGCGGAGGAGTAGACGATATATGGAGCGAGAACATACCGAAGATTCACCCGATTTCAAGGGCAGAATATACGAGGTAATTTTAACGGACGAGCAGTACAGACGCCTTCAGAGTCGTGATTTAGATGGTGCAATCGAAATTGCAAGGCTGGGTGAAGATGATGGGCTGGCTCCATGTACTATTGGTGTACTTGCACGCTGTTTTGACTCCGAAGATAGTGAGGTTGTCATAGTCCCTGGCTCGGAGATTACCTGGTGGCTAGAGCGTCTTGAAGAGGCAGAAGCAGCAGAAGGGGTGTTGACCCGGTCACGCCAACCATATGCAGACGCGTACAGCTCGTACCCAAGAAAAGCTTTTTCTATACCAGTAGACAGAGGGCATATTGCAAAACGCCCGGCCGAGACTCAATACGGTACAGTTGTTGTTGATGATGATGCACCGAGTGAGGTGACAGTCAGAAGAGATCCAAATCTTCACAGTTCTGAAGTGAGGCAATAGCGCTCGTGACGGCGACTAATCATGCGTTGACAGGGGCAGCTGTGGCAACAGTTTTGAGACAGCCACTTCTCATCGTGCCGGTAGCCTTTGCGAGCCACTTTGTGTGCGATGCCCTCCCCCACTTCAAGATGCACCATGTGGTAGGGGATAGAATAAAATGGTCACTTTTGTACGCAGAGGGCGCGTTGATGGTCGTGCTTGGGCTCATTCTGCTTGCTATTGGCGTACACCAGCCTGTATGGCTATTAATTGTGGCGGCGCTTATTGCTATGAGTCCAGATGTGGCCTGGTACTATTATGGGAGACGCGGTATTCACAATGATATCGATAAACTTGATCCACTCACTCGATTCCATTCTTGGATTCAATGGTCGGAGACTCGCGCTGGTCTCGTGCTCGAGCTCGCCTGGGCAGGATTGATGATTGGCGTTATTCTTAAGTAGTGAAGATAACCAAAATCCAGCAGCAACAGCGCGCAAAGGACCGATACTCGATATATGTTGATGAAAAATATGCGTTCTCGGTTAACGAGTATCAACTGATTGAGCTGAAGATTCATAGCGGTGATGAGATATCACAAAAACAGCTGGATTATTTTGCGACTGAGTCGCAATTTGGTAAGGCCTACGAACGTACCATCAACTACCTCATGATTCGCCCGCGATCCGAGAAGGAGGTTCGCGACTACCTCACTCGGACTTATATGTACCCTAAACCGAAGTCGTATGTGGATAAATCTGGTCAACGCCACTTTAAAAAACAGACGGTCGATAAAGAACAGATAGCGGCACTGATCACTAGAGTGATGGACCGGCTGCAAACTAAGGGACATATCAATGATGAGTCGTTCGCCAAAACCTGGATTGAATCACGGATGCTGCATAAAAAACCAAGTCGCAGAAAACTTGAGCAGGAACTCACGCAAAAAGGCGTGTCACAAAGCATAATTGCGACTCAGTTGCAGAATTTTAACTTGAATGAGAAAGGTAACTTGCTTGAGCTTGTAAACAAGAAGCGCAAACTGATACGATATCAAGATGACACCAAGCTAATCGCCTACTTATTGAGGCAGGGCTTCAACTACGACGATATAAAGGATGCGTTGGCATGAGCAACAGAGAGCAATTGAATCAAAACATAGATGTGACAAGGGGCCTCTTGGGCAGAGAGATAGACGCGTGCCTCGAGGCACTAGTAATACAGATTGCACTGTGTCGTGAGCAGATATCCCTTCTTCCGGCAGGGAGTGAAGAAGCTAAGGCGCTTCAGGACGAGATAGATTCTTGTCTTGACGCTCGGCTGATGATACTTGAGGCCGACAGACGATTTAGTGATTCAGTCCCACTCCCTACTCAGGGGCTAGAGAGCCCTTGGACCGACGGAATGGGTTCACCAACTGGCCTAGGCCAGTTGTCTCCGGAACCGCAGCTGACCTAACCACGATCTCCTTGTCAGTTACTTGTACAACTTGTGCACGGCCGATAATCAGACTCGATGTCATGACGTTCTTCATGATTGATTGGCTGACATGAAGCTTTTGGATCGTAAAGCCGTCAGTCTCGATAGTGTAATCGATGACCTTTCCAAGCTTCTTCTTCTGGTCATCAACCACCTGCTTGCCGATAAGTGTGAAGTTAAAGTCCAGTACCTCTTTCAGGCGTACGAGCCCGTCATCGGCTACCATGATTTCATCAGCATCATTTACAATTATCCCGAGTGGCCCAACCTCTCTGATATCACTGGTATGAAGTACGCTTACCTCGTGAATTCGCGGCCCCTCGGCATAGTATGCCACTATCTGTAACTTCCTGGGGTCGATAATTGGTGTAGCGAGTTCACCAAGCTTACCACCACTCTGCAAACTCATAATCGGCATACCCTCAAAACTTTTGTGCATTGCTAACATGGTTCCATTGTATCACCCCAGTTAAACGGAAATGCTTATGGTTTGATATACTTACAGTAATGAAGATTGCAGATAAAACCATCTCCAAGCTACTCCTGGAGTACAAAAAAGTCACCGAAGCCGAGCTAAAGAAGCTCGAGACAGAGTCGTCAACTAAAAAGGTTAGCATTCAGCAGCTAGCACTGAAGAAGGGCTTGGTCACCGATTATGAATTGGCGGTATGGTACTCGGATGTGATCGACGTGCCCTACGTAGAGTTGGAGCCAAGTAAAATTGATGGCAAATACCTCAAGTTGATACCCGAGAAGACAGCGACTCGTTATCGCGCCATGGTATTTGGCGAGCAAGATGGGGTCTTTAAGCTTGCCATGGAGGACCCCGATGATGTCGAGGCAGTTGACTTTCTTCAGAAGCAGCTGAAGTCAAAGCCTGCGTTGTTTCTAACAAGCAAGCAAAGTATGAGCGCTGCACTCGATCTCTATGGTGGTGGCGATGTCAGCGGCGAACTCACCAAGGTTATCGCAGAGGACGTAGAAGCTGAGAGCGAAAAGGTTGAGGTTAAGGAGGAGGAGTTTGCTGAGGACTCGCCGATTGCCCAAACAGTAACACTGTTGATCGAGTACGCAGTGAAGGCTGGTGCATCGGATATCCATATCGAGCCTCGGGAGGAGCACGTAAGGATTAGATACCGAATTGACGGCGTTCTTAAAGAGGCGGATAAACTGCCAAAAAAGGTGCAAGCAGCGCTTATTAGCCGTATAAAGATTCTTGCCAACCTAAAGATTGATGAGCGGCGCATACCACAAGATGGCCGCTTCAAGATTACCAAAGCAGGCAAGATGTTTGCGCTGCGTGTTTCAACCCTACCGATTGCAGACGGTGAGAAGGTCGTGATCCGCTTGCTTGATGAGTCAAATAAAGCACTCTCGATGGAAGATCTTGGTTTTTGGGGGAGCTCACTCAAGACAATTAATGAGGCAATCATACAGCCACACGGCATGGTATTGGTCACGGGACCAACAGGGTCGGGTAAGTCGACCACACTTTTTAGTGTTCTCTCACTGCTTAATGACAACACAGTTAATATCTCGACTGTTGAAGACCCAATCGAGTATAAGATCGAGGGTGCTAATCAGACACAGGTGAATACTAAAACTGGCATGACATTTGCTTCAGGGCTCCGAGCGCTGCTCCGACAAGATCCAAACATCATCATGGTGGGTGAGGTACGTGACAGCGAGACGGCTGATATGGCGGTTCAGGCCGCGTTGACAGGACACCTGGTGTTCTCTACCCTACACACCAACAACGCCGCTACCTGCCTGCCTCGTTTGTTAGACATGGGTGTCGAGCCGTTCTTGATTGCATCAACCGTGCGAGCTGTGATTGGTCAACGACTTGTGCGCCATGTGTGCCCGGACTGCCGAGTGTCGTACGCGCCCGATGCTACGCAAACAGAGGAGCTCACCAAGATGTTTGGCCTCAGCAGTGCTGGTGACTTCAAGCAATTGCATGAACTAGAGCAAATAGCGCAACAACAAGGTGTTGGTAAAAAAGACGGCGATCTCTCAACTACTACCAGCAAGGTGGCCCGCCTGTGGGAGGCTAGCGAGAAGGGATGCGAGAGCTGCAATGGCAATGGCTATAAGGGGCGTATCGGTATATACGAAGTGCTCGAGAACACCACCGACATCCAGACCCTGATAATGAACAATGAGTCGGCAGACAAAATGCAGGAGAAGGCCATTGAGCTTGGCATGACGACCATGCAACTCGATGGGCTGATAAAAGCCCTGCGTGGCCAAACGACAATAGCTGAGATCCTTAGGGTAACAAGAGAGTAACATGGCACAGTTTACGTACATAGCTAAGCAGTCATCTGGCGACGTTAAAAAGGGTACCGTAGAGGCCGATGATCAGAAAGCTGCGCTAAAAGAGCTAAAAAAGCAGGGGTTGCAGCCGCTATCTGTTCACGCCGCCAGCAAGGGTAGTAGCCTCCTGTCGTTCTCAATTGGTGGCAAAGTAAAAACCAAGGACCTCGTCGTCTTTACCCGGCAGTTATCTACGCTTGTAAACGCTGGCGTACCTCTTGTTAAGTCACTCAGCACCCTGCAAGAGCAGTCTGAGAGCCCTATGCTCAAGAAGGAGCTTGGGGCAGTCGTTAAAAAAGTGGAAGCTGGTTCATCACTTGGCGATTCACTTGCGGAACACCCAAAAACGTTTAGCGCTATCTATGTCAACATGGTTAAGGCAGGTGAAGAGGGGGGTATCTTAGACGAGGTACTCAAGCGTCTTGCAGTGCAACAAGAGAAGGACGCAGCCATTCGGGGCAAAATTAAAGGCGCTATGACGTATCCAGCGGTGATTTCGGTCATTACGTTTGTGGCCTTCTTCTTTTTGATGACTACGATTGTGCCTAAGATTGGTGACATTATTGTGAGCCTCGGAGGCTCTCGTGATTCGCTGCCAATTTACACAAAAGTATTGTTGAGCCTTAGCTCATTTATGAAGTCGCCCTTATTCCTCGTGGGGGTTTTTGTTGGCGTACCACTTTTCATACTCGCTTTTAAGCGATACACCGCTACAAAAATGGGCCGCTATCACTGGCATGTCTTGCTGCTCAAAATTCCAATCATAAAGACACTCGTAAGTAAGGTGGCGATCGCCCGGTTCGCGCGGACATTCTCGTCACTACTTGGGGCCGGTGTATCAATTGTTGATGCAATCAACACGACTGCGGGAGCGATTGGTAACGCTGCTATCGAGAAGGAGCTCACTGACTCAGCCAAGGCTATACAGTCAGGTGAGCAGCTTTCGGCCCAGCTTGAGGGCAGTAAGTACTTCCCGCCGCTCGTGAGTCAAATGTTGGCAGTGGGTGAGGAGACCGGTCAGACAGATGAGATTCTCCTGAAGGTTGCAGGATTTTACGAGGAGGAGGTGGATACCTTTGTGGGGTCACTCTCATCTATTATCGAGCCACTCATGATCGTTGTCCTCGGCAGTATCGTTGGCGTCATCGCAGCGAGTGTGTTCGGCCCAATTAGTCAGATATCCACAAACATCAAGTAACGCTGTTGACAAGTGTTTAAGCATAAGCAATAATGACAAGTCAGGAAGGGTGGCCCCAAGCTGCCCGCCATTAAAAAAACAACACCTAAGGAGGGTGGGCAAACATGAGATTAGCTAAAGCAAACGCAAAGGGCTTCACAATCGTAGAACTCTTGATTGTGATTGTCATCATCGGTATCTTGGCAACGATCGGTTTCGTATCGTTCTCAAGCGCACAAAACAAAGCAAAAAAGAGTAAAGCACAGTCTACTGTCTCTCAAGTGAAGTCAAAACTTGGTGAGTACTACGTTGACAACGAGAACTACCCAGACGACAAAGATGCAGTCGTAACTTACCTAAATGCAAACGGTGGTACATCAACTGCTACAGAGTTTAACGGTAGTACTAACTACACATACGCAGCATCACCATCAGGTTGCGATAACTCAACTACAGACTGTACTGGCTACACCCTTACAGCAGCTAAGGCATACTGGAACGGTGGCGCATCTGACTCAGATATCACAGTCACTCCCTAGTTAGTAACGAGTCTAAAAAGAACCCCTAATAGGGGTTCTTTTTAATGTGGGCGACAGTTTAGTATACTAAAACCATAAGCGTTATGAATCAAAAAGGCTTCACCCTCATAGAACTCCTTGCAACAATCGCAGTGATTGGGGTTGTTGCACTTGGTATTGCCAGTCTTTTTTATAACATCCAATTTGTGCAGCGTGAGTCAAACTATTTGGATCGAGCTACTCGGGCTGCCCAAAAGGAGGTCGAGGTCTTGAGAAACAACTCGTACAATGCGCTTACCGTTGGTGAGGATATAAACTTCTCAAATGATCTTCCTGATGAGCTGCCAAATGGGAGCACGGGCACGGTAGTTGTAACTGAGCCTTCACCAGGACTAAAGCGAGTCGATGTTACGGTTAGCTACAATGACGGCAATAAACCCCAGTCAGTGACACTCAGTTCAATGATCGGCGTGATTGGACTCTCGCAATGAGGCGGATTAACATCTCGGGTATGACTATCACTGAGCTACTAGTGACGTGTGTTGTGGTTAGTATCATGTCGGTGGTAATAGTCGACTTTCTTGGTAACTGGACCAAGCAGCATGCGATAAGCGAAACCCGAAGCACGCTGCTCGCTGAGGCGCAGACTGCACTCGACACAGTCACTGACGCGGTTCGCCTGTCTGCGGCAGCCGATCAGAACAATCGCTGGGAGGACGATAACGCACCAGACGCACCAAGCGATCTGCTAAGCTGGGCATCCAACGCGGACACATTAGTGCTGGCATCAGCCGTTGAGGACACCTCAGGTAATATCATCTTTAGTGATCCACTCAACTATACGAGCCAAAAAAATAATCAGATTTTTTTTGTAAATAACGGTGTGCTATATCGCCGAATACTCGCAGCTCCAGAGGGAGATAACGCTCTGGCCACGAGTTGTCCTGAGAGTGCAGCCACCGCCTCCTGCCCGGCTGACAGAAACTTAGCGGAGAGTGTCACAAACTTTTCAGTCAAATACTATGACGGCTCAAATCAAGAGGTGATTCCCACTGATGCTCGTTCAGTAGAGCTGAGCATAACACTTGGCACAACAAAGTACGACCAGCAGATAAGCGAGACGTATAGCACGAGGATGGTATTTAGAAATGATTAAAAGACTATTCAAACATATCAAGTCAAACCAGCGTGGGTCATTTATGGCGGCAGTGCTGCTTATTACAATTGTAATCACTGCAATCGGCGTCTCGCTTGCAGAGCTTGTCGTCTCCCAGTACGCACACACAAAGCGTAGTGCCTTTGTAGCAAACGCCCTGCTTGTGGCCGAGGCGGGAATTGAACAGTCGCTTAAAGAGCTTAACTCTGATGAGGCCTTTACTGGATTTAGCTCCGCTCAGACATTCTTTAACTCTGATCAACAAGGGAAAGGTGAGTATACGACAACTGTAGTTGACGCCTCAAGCGGGAGTGCAAAGATTGTTACCTCTACCGGCAAAGTCTACCGAAAAAGCGATTTGGCAACACCAGTGAGCACGCGAACTATTCGCGTTACAATTGTTGGCACAGAATCTGACGGCTACTCGGTCCACACGGGTCCGGGGGGGTTGATACTCACAGGGAGTGGTAACATTACTAACTCAGATGTTTTTGTAAATGGCACGATAACTTTGACTGGCGCATCCAAGATCGGTACATATAATAATCCGGTAAATGTACAGGTGGCGCATCAATCATGCCCGACTGGTACAAACCCCGGTGCGACTTACCCGAGCGTATGTACAAGCGGAAACCCTATCTCTATGGCATATAGCACGGCGATATATGGTACCGTTTGTGCGACCAATCAGACAGACTACGGTCCCAACCCAAGCCACAATATACTTCCGGGGGTTGATGGTGAAGGACTTCAAGTTGGTTGTGAAGCGCCACCAGTAAGTCAGCCAACGTTTGATCGTAATGCACATATCTCAAGTATGACCACTGCCGTAAGCGGGAACGACAAGGATTACGACTGCAGCAAGTGGAAAAACCCAGTAGGATTCAAGCGCACATGGCCAGCAAACCTAAGGCTCAATGGCGATGTCCGCGCAGCAAGTAGCTGTGATCTGACGATCACGGGAGACGTGTACATCACAGGCGATCTTGACATAGGTGGTGCTGCAAAAATTACGGTTGACGAATCCGTGGGTACCGATAGGCCGGTAGTGCTTGTTGACGGAAAGATTGATGTAGGTGGTTCAGGGCAAATAATTGCTAACTCACAAGGTACGGGCATACACTTTATTAGCTGGGATTCTAACGCGAGCTGCGGTTCATCGTGCACAAGCATAACCGGGACAGAGCTACGTCAAACACAAGACTTTGAGACAATTGATGTTGGAGGAGCTGCTAATATGTCGGGCATGATCTTTCAGGCATATTGGGGTAAGGTTTCCATTCGTGGTAGCGGAAACGTTGGCTCTGCGGTTGGACAAACAGTCGACCTTAGTGGAGCGGGCACAGTAACGTTTGGCACCAAGCTTTCATCGGGTAGTAAAACGTGGACGGTAACGAGCTATCAGCAGATATATCAGTAGCCACGAGATTGCACACAATCTGTAAAACGGTTATGCTTAGTACAATGAACGAACCGTTGTTCTATCACAAAAAGCCATCTTTTGGCCTAGACATGGGGTCGCAGGCTATTAAGGTGATGCAGCTCTCCCCAAAAGGCAAGCACGCTGTCGTTAAGGCCTACGGGAGTGTCGATACTGATGCAAAGATAATGAAGGACGGCGTTGTGACGAACGTCCAGAGTGCAGCGCGCCTGATTGATCAGCTGCTCGCTGAAGATTTGCATGGGCAGTTAACGACAAATCGAGCCGTGATGAGTGTTCCAGTCTCCCGAGTTTTTACGCGCGTTATTACTATGCCCCATATGTCAAAGAAGGAGCTGTCTGATGCGGTCAAGCTTGATATTGAGCAATCAGTACCGGTTTCATCAAAAAAACTATATTTTGATTTTGAGACCACAGATATTGATGACCCGGAGAATCAACTCGTCAGGATTGTTGCTGTTCCTAAGGATATTGTCGACTCTTACGTGGCAGTCTGTGACTTGCTAAAGCTTGACTTGGCATTGGTACAAACTAATATTCGGGCCGACGCACAGCTGCTCGGCCTTTATGAGGACATAGGCTCAAAGGACCCATACATCATCTTGGATGTTGGGGGCAACTCGATTGATATCGGTGTATTTGACACGACACTCCGCGTGACCGGAACAGTTGATGAGGGCGGCAACAGCCTGACCAAGGCCATAGCTAAAAAACTGAAGATCACAGAAGCCAAGGCGCACGAGGCAAAAGTTACCCACGGTATTGCGGCCAGCAAACAACAAGTGAAGATCAAAGAGGCAGTCATGCCAATCCTTGATAAGGCAGTTAAAGAGGTTGAGCGCATGGCACGTTTTTACGAGGAGCGTGTTAAGCCAGGTGTTTCAGTCTCGCAAATCCTGATTGTGGGCGGCGGCGCCAATATGCCCGGACTCGGTGACTACCTTACTAATGCTACGCGTATTGCAACCAGAGTATCCTCTCCGTGGGGCGAACATATCTCGTTTGGTAAACTAGAGCCGCCCGAGGCAGCTGATCTGCCACGCTTTTTAACCTGCGCAGGCTCGGCGGTAGCAACCGATTACGAGGTATTTGAGTAATGATTAATCTACTGCCACCGCAGAAACTTGCCAATATCAGGATCGCTCGAGGCAACACGACATTGCGTAGATACCTGGAGCTACTGCTTGCACTGCTTGCTGTTATCATTGCGGCACTGGTATCGTCATATTACTTTCTTGGTGCCCAGAAGGCCAACCAACAGAGCATAGTCGATACTGAGATGGCACGGGTAGCAGAGCTTGAGCCAGTGCAAAAACAAGCCGAGCAGCTCTCCGCAACAATAAATACAATCGCGAGTTTGTCGTCACGAGATGTCACCTTCTCTAATTTGCTCGTCCAGATTGGTGGCTTAATGCCCGAGGGTAGTGTGCTTACTGGCCTACAGTTCTCTACGGAGGATTATGACTCCCCACTCATTATCAGTGCGCAAATTGAGAGTGAGGCCAAAGCGGCGATTCTGCTTAAA
>JAGQNU010000048.1 GCA_020427905.1 Candidatus Saccharimonadota bacterium
TTAGCACTCTTGATGCTTAAGTGCCAAAATTGTATAATCATATGCATGACACAGCGACAAGCAAAATTGCTCGCAACTATTATTGAACAGTATGCCGAGGTGGCAGCACCTGTCGGCAGTTTGCTGCTTGCTAAACTTTTTGATGTATCTAGCGCGACCATCAGAAACGAGATGGCGGAGCTCGAACGCCTTGGGTTTATCAAGCAACCACACACCTCGGCTGGCCGGATTCCAACAGATAAAGGCTACAGATTCTACGTTAACAATCTGACAGAGTCCAATAATGGGCAAATGCTTGGTGATACCAGAAACACCAAAGCCATCGCTACACGCGTGGCAGACTCAGGCAGCACTGCTCAGGCTATCAAGAGTGCGGTAGATTCACTTGTACAACTGACACATAATCTGGGCCTAGCAACCATCGGTAATCAGCTGTATGTTGCGGGTTACTCAAACTTATTTGGTCAGCCTGAGTTTCTCGATCCAGAGCATTCACGAGAGGTTGCACGACTACTCGATAACCTTGAGCCGTGGCTCAGAGAGGCAGAGCCAAACGAGGCGCTTAATGTCTATATTGGCTCAGAGAACCCAATTGGTCGTAGCGCTGGCGTGAGTCTTATCATCAGTAAATATCGGAGTCCGCTCTCGGACAACAGCTATATCGGCGTGCTTGGTCCAACCAGGCAAAGTTACCGTAGCGTCATGGGGCTAGTAGAACAAACCGGCAGAACACTTGAGGAGATATTGTGAAGCAGCAAAAATCAGATAAAAAACCACAATCTAAACAGCAGCAACCAGACGAGGCTGCCCAGCAGCTCGGTGAACTGACGGCAGACCTTCAACGGATACAGGCCGAGTTTATAAACTACAAAACTCGCGTAGAAGGCGAGAAGTCTCAGCTCTCAGAGTTTGCGAAAGCTCAGGTTATTAAAGATCTCCTGCCCGTGATAGACGACCTGGAGCGGGCGTTAACCCATCAGCCCAAAGAGCTTGAAAGTGATAAGTGGGCGCAGGGCGTCAAAAAGATCCACGAGCGTTTAATACAACAGCTCACTAAACTCGGTGTCACAAAGATTGAGGCGCTCAGTCAACCATTTGATCATAATCTGCATGAAGCGGTACAAGTCGAGGGTGAGGGTGACACGCAAGTTGTCTCAGGGGTGCTACAGAACGGATATATGCTCGGCGAGACAGTAATCCGCCACGCAGTTGTCAAAGTTCAAAATTCCTGACGTGAGATATATCACAGCCAACACGACAATTACTGCTACAATCTACACCCACTAAACAAGGAGCCGAATATGGCTAAGGTTATAAAATTTGACCCAGAATCTTTACCCGACGAGGGCGGTGCAACAGATGACTATAGGCCAGAACCTCATGAACCAGCAAGAAGTGGAGCTGAAGTTATGATGGCTGGACGACGCGTGAATGACGCTAAACCTGCTGGCGAGACAGCAGTAAAGGGCGCCATGATTGGTGCTAGCCTCGCCGTATAGAAAACAATTCTAGCTAAAATTAGCACTCTTGACTTGCGAGTGCTAATTTTAGTATGATACAATCATGTTAGCACTCGATATGAGTAACTGCTAAATAGTAGATTGAATCATAACAAAAGGAGCATTCGTACATGGGTAAAATCATTGGAATCGATCTTGGTACAACCAACTCAGCCGTTGCAGTCATGCAGGCTGGTAGTCCTGAGATTATTACTAATGCAGAGGGTAATCGCACAACTCCAAGTGTTGTGGCGGTAAAAAAGGATAAAGGCGGCAAAGAGGAGCGTTTAGTTGGTGCAACTGCTAACCGTCAGCGCGTGACCAACCCAACCAACACTATTTATGGCGTGAAGCGTCTGATTGGTCGTAAGCACTCTGATAAAGAGGTGCAACGCGACATCGACATTATGCCGTATAAGATTGTGAAGAAGGGTAACGGCGTTGCTGTCACCATGTCAGACAAAGACTACACTCCCGAAGAGGTGTCCGCCATCATTCTTAGCAAGATAAAAGCTGATGCTGAGGCGTTTTTGGGCGAGAAGGTAAATGAGGCAGTTATTACCGTACCTGCCTACTTTGATGACTCACAGCGCCAGGCAACAAAAGATGCTGGCAAAATTGCTGGCCTTGAGGTAAAGCGAATCATCAACGAGCCAACCGCAGCTGCACTTGCCTACGGACTTGATAAGAAAGATAAGAACGAGACAGTTGTCGTATTTGACCTTGGTGGTGGTACGTTTGACGTCTCTGTACTTGAGCTTGGTGACGGTGTGTTTGAGGTGAAGTCAACTAATGGTGACACCCACCTTGGTGGTGAGGACTTTGATAACGCCATCGTCAACCACTTCCTAGATGAAATTAAAAAAGAGCACAGCAAGGATTTGCGCGAGAACGCTATGGCTATGCAGCGCCTGAAAGAGGAGGCCGAAAAAGCTAAGAAGGAGCTTTCAACTGCGCAAACTGCTGAGATTAACCTCCCTTTCTTGGATCAAGGTGATGACGGCCCAATCAACTTTGAGTACTCACTGACTCGAGCTAAGCTTGAGGATCTGGTGAAGAAGTTTATCGATGGTACCGCAAAGCCATGTGAGCAGGCCATGAAGGACGCCAAGATCAGCAAATCCGATGTTGACGAGGTGATTCTGGTCGGTGGTATGACACGTATGCCAGCCGTGGTATCTAAGGTCAAAGAGATCTTTGGCAAAGACCCAATGCAAGGCGTAAACCCAGATGAGGTCGTGGCCGTTGGTGCTGCTATCCAAGGCGGTGTACTTGCTGGTGACGTCAAAGACGTTCTGCTGCTTGACGTTACACCGCTGTCACTCGGTATTGAGACAATGGGTTCCGTTTCTACCAAGCTTATTGAGCGTAACACTACTATTCCAACCAGTAAATCTGAGGTGTTCTCAACCGCTGCTGATAACCAGCCACAGGTAGAGATTCACGTACTACAAGGTGAGCGCGAGATGTCAGCTGACAACAAATCACTCGGTCGCTTTGTGCTTGATGGAATCGCACCAGCGCCCCGCGGTGTGCCACAGATTGAGGTTACCTTCAACCTTGATGCTAACGGTATCTTGAATGTAACTGCTAAAGATAAAGGCACGGGCAAAGAGCAATCTATCACTATTCAAAATTCAGGCAACCTCAGCAAAGAGGATGTTGAGAAGGCCCAAAAAGAGGCCGAGGCACATGCTGATGAGGATAAGAAGAAGCGTGAGGCTGTAGAAGCTAAGAACATGCTTGAGAATGCCATCTACCAGGCTGAAAAGATGCCTGATGAGTACAAGGATAAGATCTCAGATGAGGATAAAGAGACCATCAAAAAGGCTGTTGAAACTGCTAAAGAGAAGCAGAAGTCTGACGATAAAGATGAAATTGAGGCTGCGACTAAAGAGTTGATGGATGCCATCCAACCAATCGGCGCCAAGATGTACGAGCAAGCTGCTCAAGAGTCTGAGGCCGAGGGTGATGACAAAGATAGCGAGGATAAAAGTTCCAAGGGTAAAAAAGACAAAAAATCAAAAGCCGATGACGCCGTAGAAGGCGAAGTCGTCGACGACGATAGAAAAGAAGATAAGTAACTGTCATTCTGAACTTGATTCAGAATCCAGAGACCGCTGGATGCCGGATCAGGTCCGGCATGACGGA
>JAGQNU010000049.1 GCA_020427905.1 Candidatus Saccharimonadota bacterium
CGCGCCGACATCGACTACGGGTTCTTCGAGGCGCAGACCTCGGCCGGCACCATCGGCGTCAAGTGCTGGATCTTCAAGGGCGAGGTCTACGACCACCGCGGTGGTGCGACCGGCGATGCCCGCTTCCCGCGGCCCGTGCCCCAGCGCTAGGCCCATCGGCTTCACGGAGGCTTTCCGATGCTCTCACCTTCCAGGGTCAAGTTCCGCAAGGTCCACAAGGGCCGCATGACGGGCCGCGCCAAGGGCGGCGACCGGGTCAGCTTCGGCGACTTCGGGCTGCAGGCGACCTCGTGCGGCTGGCTGACGGCGCGGCAGATCGAGGCGGCTCGTATCGCGATCAACCGCCACGTCAAGCGTGGTGGTAAAGTCTGGATCAGAATCTTCCCGCATACGCCTGTTACTAAAAAGCCTCTCGATGTAAAGATGGGTAGTGGTAAAGGTAACCCAGAGTTTTACGTAGCTAAAGTACGTCCTGGCACTGTCCTATTTGAGATGGGTCGTGGTGTCACCGAGGAGCAAGCCCGAGAGGCTATGCGCCTGGCTGCACACAAATTGCCAGTAAAGACTAAGTTTGTAGTCAGGGAGCACGCGTAATGAAACTCGCTACTCAATCCCTCAAAGACCTTCAAGGCAAAAAACCTGCCGATATCAACACCTATGTTGCGCAACTTCGTGTACAACTCGCTGAATTGCAACACCAGGTTGCCACAGGCAAAGAGAAGCAAACACACCAACTACGTGAGCTGAAGCGAGCAATTGCACAAGCACACACAGTGCTAACCGCTAAAGGAAAGGAGCAGTAATATGGCACGACGCATAACCGGAACAGTAGTTTCTGATACTCAAGACAAAACCATTGTCGTACAAGCTGAGCGACGTGTCACACACTCGCTCTATAAAAAGCAGTATAAAGTTACCAAAAAATACCAGGCTCATGATGAAAAGAATGAGGCTCAGGTCGGTGACATCGTAGCAATCGTCGAGGTACGCCCAATCAGCAAGACAAAATCGTTTAAACTCGAGTCGGTGATTGAACGTCCAGAGGGTGCTGCAGAAGAGGTAGTTGCATGATACAGCAAGAGTCTCGACTAAAAGTAACTGACAACAGCGGAGCAAAGCAGATTTTGTGTATCCGCGTACTTGGCGGTACTAGACGACGCTATGCACGAGTTGGCGACATCGTCGTTGGTTCAGTCAAGCAAGCTGCCCCTGGAGGCCAAGTAAAGAAGAAGTCTGTAGTAAAAGCAGTTGTCGTACGTACTACCAATACTATCCGTCGTGCAGACGGCTCAACTATAAAATTTGATGATAATGCTGCAGTCATCATTGGCGATGACAACTTGCCAAAGGCAACACGTATTTTTGGACCAGTGCCACGCGAACTGCGTGATGCCGGCTATGCAAAGATCGTCAGCCTCGCACCGGAGGTACTCTAATGGCTCATCTAAAGATTAAAAAAGGTGATACCGTTAAAGTTATAACTGGTTCACTCAAAGGTAAGAGCGGTAAAGTTGTAGCGGTACTTCCTAAAACCGCTCAGGTGAAAGTTGAAGGACTCAACATAGTGAAGCGCCACGTTAAACCAAGCGTTGTCTCGCCACAAGGCGGTATCGTTGATACTCACAAGCCAATTGATGTCAGTAAGGTTGCACTCGTTACTGGATCTGGCAAGACCGAGAAGACCAGCCGAGTTGGCTACACCATCGATAAAACTGGAGCTAAAAAGCGCGTTTTACGCCAAAGCAATAATAAGGAGATCGATTCATGAGCAAAGATACGAGCACCACTACGGCGCCACGTCTGAAGACTCAGTTCAAGACTGAGATTGTACCAAGTTTGCAATCAAAGCTTGAGCTAAAGAACAAGCATCAGGTACCTGAGCTTGAAAAGATTGTCATCAACGTCGGCCTTGGTCGCAGCAAGGATGACAAAGCAATGTTTGAGGCTGTACGCACAACACTGCGCAAAATTACAGGCCAACAGCCTGTTGAAATAATTGCTAAAAAGTCTATCGCTAGCTTTAAAATTAGGGCAGGCATGAACACTATCGGCATGAAGGTGACACTCCGTGGCGATAAGATGTATGAGTTTCTTGATCGACTAACTAACATCGTACTTCCGCGCGTACGTGACTTTCACGGCGTTAGCGAGAAAGCCTTTGACCCACAGGGTAACTACAGTCTTGGCATCATTGAACAATCGGTGTTTCCCGAGCTTGGCTTTGAAGATGTAGCAAAGCTCCACGGACTACAAGTCAACTTTACAATCACTAACAGCGATCCGGTTAAATCACGTGCCTTACTCGAGGAGTTTGGTATTCCATTCAGAAAGGAGCGACGCTAATGGCTAAAAAATCAATGATTGCTCGCGATAAAAAGCGACAGAAGATGATTGCAAAGCACGCTGCAAAGCGAGCAGAGCTCAAAAAGATGGGTGATCTCGAGGGTCTTGCTAAGTTGCCTCGTAACTCAAGTCCGACTCGCTGGAAGAACCGCTGTAACGAGACAGGTCGACCTCGTGGCTATATGCGCACATTTGGCTTAAGCCGTGTGGCATTTAGAAATCATGCAAGCAAGGGAGAGATCCCTGGTGTAACTAAGTCAAGCTGGTAGAAAGGACGACATATGGTATCAACAGATCCAATTGCAGATATGCTGACACGAATTCGTAACGCTGCCATGGTTGGCAAACGCGAGGTTCGACTTCCGCATTCAAACATTAAAGAGACGATAGCTCGTGAGCTTGCAAATAACAAGTTCTTAGCTGATGTAACTGTTGAGAAGGGCACACCCCGCAACACGCTCATCATCACAATCGCCAAAGATAATGAGCCTATCGCTTTCACGGAGCTAAAGCGGATGAGTACACCGGGTCGTCGTATGTACGCTAGTGTCGACAAGATTCCGCAGGTAAAGAACGGTCGTGGTATCGTACTTGTCTCGACAAGCAAAGGTGTCATGAGCAGTTTTGAGGCTATCAAGCAACGACTTGGTGGCGAAATAATTTGTAAGGTCTATTAAAGAAAGGACGATATGAGTCGAATCGGAAAACTACCAGTCGAGATCCCATCTGGCGTGACAATCACGGTCGACAATGATGTTATCGTTGTCAAAGGTCCAAAAGGTGAGCTCTCTGAAGCAAAATTGCCAAATGTAGAGGTAAAGGTTGAGGAGAACCAGTTGGTTGTTACTCGCAAAGATGATGAAAAACTCTCTCGAGCACAACATGGTCTTATGCGTGCCCTCATCCAGAACATGGTGACAGGTGTTACCAGTGGTTTTGAGAAGAAACTAGAGGTCAGCGGCGTAGGCTTTAAAGTCGCATTACAAGGTAGCAAACTTGTACTTAACCTCGGATTCTCACACCCAATCGAGTACGAGGCGCCGGAAGGTGTATCACTCGCAGTTGATAAAATGACAATCACAATCAGTGGAATCAGTAAGCAGCAAGTTGGACAAGTTGCTGCCGATATCCGTAAGTTTAAGAAGCCAGAGCCATACAAGGCCAAGGGTATTACCTATGAGGGGGAGTATGTTATCCGCAAGGCTGGAAAGGCAGGAGCTAAGTAATGAGTAAGATTATCGACACAAAGCGCAAACTTCAACAGCGCAAGAACCGCGTGCGCAGCACCGTATCTGGCACTGAAGCACGCCCACGTCTCAGCGTATACATTAGCAATCGCCAAGTATCAGCGCAGCTGATTAACGACGTAACGGGCACTACTATTGCATCAGCTACCACCATTGGCAGCAAGGCCGAGGGCACGTTAAGCGACAAAGCAGCTGTTGTTGGATCTGAGATTGCAAAGCAAGCAGGCAAGAAGAAAGTTAAAACTGTTGTTCTCGACAGAAACGGCAGACTATACGAGAAGCGACTACAAGCATTTGCTGACGCTGCACGTAAAGGCGGATTGGAGTTCTAGATGGCTGAGATGAAACAACAATTTACAGAAGAGAAGGTATTTGACGAAGTTGTCATTAATATCGACCGCGTATCGAGAGTTGTAAAAGGTGGTAGACGATTCCGCTTTAAAGCTCTCGTGGTAGTAGGTGATGGCAAAAAACGCGTTGGCGTTGGCGTGAGCAAGGGTGCAGATGTACAAACTGCCGTTGCCAAGGCAACCGCTGTGGCAAAAAAGTCAATCGTTGAGATCCCAATTTACAAGGGCACCATCCCGCATGAGGTTTACCAGAAAGTGGCTGGCGCAAAGGTACTACTGAAACCTGCCGCACCAGGTACTGGTATCATCGCAGGTGGAACCGTTCGAGCTATTCTAAACGTTACGGGTGTACATAACGTACTCTCAAAGTCACTGGGTTCAAGCAACAAGGTAAACACTGCGTACGCGACTATTAAGGCCTTACAACAACTACAGCCAAGCGACAACTGGGTTACGCGCAAAGATACCAAGAAACCCAAGGCAGCCAAGGAGGATAAGTAATGAAGGTTCATGAACTTGATATTACTCGCGCTAAAACCAAGAAACGTGCTGGTCGTGGTATTTCTGCTGGACGCGGTAAAACTGCTGGTCGAGGCACTAAGGGTCAGAAGGCGCGCACAGGCAAGAAACTTCGTGCCGGCTTTGAGGGCGGCCAAAACCCACTAATGCAGCGCATTCCAAAACTCAAAGGTTTTAAAAGTAAGCGAGCTCAGGCACAGATCGTGTACACCGAGAACTTACAGCTTGTATCCGGTAAAACAGTTGATAACTTTACGCTTGCTGAGAATGGCTTGATTGCCAATCCGTACCACTCTGTTAAGGTTATCAGCCGCGGCAACGTTAAAAAAGCCTTCAACGTGAAGGTCCAAGGCGCGAGCGCCTCAGCGGTAGCTGCTATTGAGAAGGCTGGTGGCTCATATGAGTTCGTTCAGGTACCTCAGCGAGAAAAGACGTCAGACAAAAAAGACGCGTAAGCAAACACACGCAACGTGTTGTATACTTTAAACATACTGCACGGCAGATAGAGAGGGAAGCATGGGCTGGAAGGTAATTTGGCAAGCACTCAAAAGTAAAGATATGCAAAAACGCATTGGTATTGTGTTGCTTTTGATTGTTATCTACCGCATGCTCTCCCACATTCCCATCCCACTTGCTGAGCCTACCCAGCTCAAACAATTAATTGACAACGTCTTCAACTCCCAGCAGCTGCTCGGGTTCTTTGATTTACTCTCCGGCGGAGCACTCTCAAGCCTCTCAATCATGCTAATGGGGCTTGGGCCATACATTAACGCTTCTATTATTATGCAGCTTCTCACGAAGGCTATTCCACAGCTCGAGGAGCTCCAGCAAGACGGCGAGACAGGGCGTCGTAAGATAAACCAGTGGACACGTATCATAACACTTCCGCTGGCAATCTTACAGTCCGTTGGTATCCTGCTCTTGATTCAACAATCTGCAAGTGCGCAACTTGGCGTTGATATAGCAGCAGGCGCTGGCCTCGCCCAGTGGGCGCTCATGATTACAGCACTCGCTGGTGGCTCAATGTTGCTGATGTGGATTGGTGAACTGATTACAGAGCAGGGTATCGGTAACGGAATAAGCTTGCTGATCTTTGCAGGTATCGTTGCGAGTCTCCCGAGTACGGTAAGTACACTAGTACGAACTGTTGAAGGTACCAACCAATCACTCAGTGTATTCGGTTGGTTTACAGTACCAATCAGTGGTAAGGGTCTCCTGATAGCCAGCTCAATAACGCTTGCAACGGTCATTATCACGTATCTGGTAGTAAAGCTGAATGAAGCATCACGGATAATCCCCGTTAGTTATGCTAAGCGAGTTCAGGGAAACCGCGCCTATGGTGGTGTTGGTACGATTCTGCCCGTTAAGTTAATCAGTGCTGGCGTTATCCCGATCATCTTTGCAGTTGCCTTCATGAGTGTGCCACAGTTTGTCGGGCAGTTGATTCAGAATAATGCGACACCGTGGATAGCTGATCTTGGCAAAAACCTAACCATCTGGTTTGCACAGCCCGGTCAACAAGTTACCCAAACCTCTAATGCGGTTAACACCTATGTGTATCCAGCTGTCTACTTCTTACTGATTGTTGCTTTTACATACTTCTACACCAGCGTCGTCTTCAACTCTAAAGAGATTGCTGAAAACTTGCAAAAGCAAGGTGGCTTTATTGAGAAGATTCGACCCGGTGAGCAGACCGAGAAGTATCTGAATAAGATCGTCAGCCGTCTCAATCTCTTTGGCGCTATCAGCCTTGGCCTACTTGCACTCTTGCCACTATTTGTAGAGCGTATTCTGAACACTACAGCACTGACCATCGGTGGTACGGGCCTACTCATTGTCGTAGCCGTTGCACTTGAGACCCTCAGACAGCTCGAGAGTCGCGCCCTCATGATCACCTACGATCAGGACTACTAGCACATGCCGCATCCGTATGACGCTATCCACTTTGACATGGATGGCGTTATTGTTGATACAGAGCCAACACATGTGCGCGCAGAGATACAGACATGCCAAGATAGCGGCTTTGTTGTTGACGAATCACAGTGGGGAGGTTTCAAAGGTCGTACCGCTGTAGACATATTCACACATATACGTGAGAATTTTGACTATGGCGGCCCAGGATCACCACCTAAACCTGGAGAACTAGTAGAGCTAAAGACAGACGTTTTTATTGACATACTTTCTGCAGAAGGCGTTATCGCAATAGAGGGGGTTCTCGAGTTTATTGAATGGTCTCGAGGCAACTTCAAAAAAAGATCACTTGTAACCTCAAGCAACAGAAGGACGCAAAGGTTTATCTGTCAGGCACTTGGTCTTGATGTGGAGTTTGATCATGTTGTTACCGGTAATGACGTGTCCAACGGCAAGCCGCATCCTGAGCCGTATTTACTCTCACGTTCAGGTTTGGGACTCAGAGCCAACGATAAAAGCCTTGTCGTTGAAGATTCATACAGTGGTGTCCAGTCTGCACTGAGCGCAGAAACCGACGTATTAGCAATAGCTACCAGCCACACCCTGCAAGAGCTACGAGACTTTCAGCCAACGCCAACGTACATTGTTGATAGCTTTGTCCACGCACCTGCAGCAATTAGCCACGAGTAATTTTTACTACGTATTATTGACAGCCAGATTAGCTGGGAGTACAGTGAATATAGTCATTGTGAGGTGACTAGCTTATAAACCAGCAATGGTTAACTAAGCAGACAACGAACTCTCGCAGTTTGTTGTCAAATAAAAAAGAGCCCCCGCGGTTCTTTTTTATTTAGTCAAACACCAAATTTTCATAAAGTTGTTAAAAACACTTTACATATCTGTTGGACATCTGTATAATCAACCTTTGTTACTTATGGCCGCAAACAAGGAAGTTATACAACTATCTGGAACAGTAGTAGAAGCGCTTCCAAGTGCTCAGTTTAGAGTTGAGCTCGAGAACGGCCATCAGATCATCGCCCATGTTGCAGGCAAGATGCGAAAGCACTATATCAAACTTGTAGCAGGCGACCGCGTAACGGTTGAGTTAACCCCATACGATCTTACAAAGGGCAGAATCACCTATCGCGAATCATAAATCATCATTTTAATCTATACGTGGAGGAGACCTACGTGAAAGTACGTGCAAGCGTCAAAAAGATTAGTCCTGATGACCAAATTGTGCGCCGTAAAGGCAAACTCTATGTCATCAATAAGAAGAAACCTAAGCACAAGCAGAGGCAGGGTTAAAATATGGCTCGAATCTCAGGTGTAACGGTTCCAACAGAAAAACAAGTGCAGATCAGCCTTACCTACGTGTACGGTATTGGTCCAACGCATGCAAAACAAATTTTAGAGGCAGTTAAAGTTGATCCGACTGTTCGTGTAAAAGATCTTAAAGAGACCGAGCTCGATGCTATTCGTGCTGAAATCGATAAGAACTACACGGTTGAAGGTGACTTACAGCGTATCGTCAGCGGTAACGTAAAGCGCCTCAAGGACATTCAGGCATATCGTGGTGTCCGTCACAAAAACAATTTGCCGGTTCGTGGCCAACGTACTCGTACAAACGGCCGCACCAAGCGCGGTAAGCGAATCGCGGTTGGTGGCACACAGAAGAAGGCGGCGTCTAAGACGTAAGGTATGACTATGGCAGAAGAAACTACAACAACCCCAACTACAGAAGCACCAGTAGCTGCACCAAAAAAGAAGAAGGTGAAGCGAACCGTTGCTGCAGGTCAGCTCCATATTAAAGCGACCTTTAACAATACAATCGTCACAATAACCGATAAGCAAGGTGGCGTTATTGCAACCTCAAGCGCTGGTGCCTGCGGCTTCCGCGGTAGCAAAAAAGGTACTGCATACGCAGCCCAGATTGCTGGCGAGAAGGCACTCAACACAGCAAAACAGAACCACAACCTCAACACAGTTGAAGTGTATGTGAAGGGCACTGGCCAAGGCCGCGATGCTGCTATTAGAGCAGCTGCAACGCTTGGCATCGAGATTGAGTCAATCGCAGATAAGACCGGTGTACCACACGGTGGTGTTCGCCCACGAAAGGTACGAAGGACATAGTTTATGGCACGAGATAGATCACCAATTGTTAAGCAAAGTCGCCGAGAAGGCTATGCACTGCATCCTAAGGCACATAAGATTATGGTCAAGCGCACCACTATACCTGGTGAACACGGCCATGGGCGTCAGAGCAAGCCAAGCGGCTATGCCTTACAGCTTCGTGAGAAGCAAAAGGTTCGACGCCTCTACGGCCTACTTGAGAAGCAGTTTAGCAACCTCATGAAGGAGGCTAACCGTTCAGCCGGTCAATCTGGCCAAGTGCTACTTCGCCTTCTTGAGCAGCGACTCGACAACGTAGTCTACCGCGCTGGATTTGCAACATCACGTCGCGGTTCACGTCAACTTGTCACCCACGGCCACTTTGAGCTCAACGGCAAGCGTGTTGATATCCCATCAATTCGTGTCAAAGAGGGAGACGTCATCACTGTACGTAAGAAGAGCTCAGCAAACGAGTACTTCAAGATGCTTGCTGATGTTAAAGCCGCAGCCGGTCAACCATCACTCAGTTGGTTAACTGCTGACGCAAAAACTATGACAATCAAAATCACTGGAACGCCAACCCGCGAGGAGGCAGAGCCAGACATTAATGAACAGTTAATTGTTGAGTATTACTCACGATAAGGAGCCACACATGTCAAATATGATTCACAACCCAGCACTCGCATCTGTAGATGACCACTCAGCTACAAGCGCAACATTTGTTATCGAGCCACTACACACTGGCTACGGCATGACTCTTGGCAACAGCCTCCGTCGTGTACTACTCTCAAGCATCGAGGGCGCAGCCGTTACTGGCTTCAAAGTTGAAGGTGCAACACACGAGTTTACTACCGTTGATGGCGTTAAAGAGGACGTTGTCGACATTATGTTGAACCTCAAACAAGTTCGCTTTAAGGTGCACTCTGACGAGCCACAAACCGTTCGTATCGAGAAGAAGACCAAAGGTGAGATCACCGCTAAAGACATCAAGACTAATGATCAAGTTGAAGTTGTCACACCTGAGCAGCACATCGCTACCCTCGATAGTAGCAAGCCATTTGTTATGGACATTGTTGTTGAGTCTGGTCGCGGGTACCGCACAGTTGAGGCAACGCCTGATGAGCACAAGATCAGCGGCATGATCGCTGTCGACGCAATCTTCAGCCCAGTTACACGTGTTCGTTACAAGGTTGAGAACACTCGTGTCGGACAGAAAACTGACCTTGATAAGCTCCTGCTGACAATCGATACCGACGGCTCGCTTGCCCCACGCGAGGCGTTTGAAGAGGCTGCTGCAATCTTGGTAAACCAATATTCAGCACTCGCAGGCAGTACTACTGTTGAGGCTGCACAGCCACTCACACACGCCCAGCCAGGCGAAGAGGCTGCAGAGCTTATGACACCAGTTGAGGACCTCAACCTGTCAGCTCGCACTGCTAACGCGCTACTCAACAACGGTATCAAGACCATCGGTGATCTTGTAACACTCGGCGAGACCGAGCTCCGAGAGCTCAAGGGCTTTGGCAGCAAGGCACTCGATGAAGTTAAAGAGAAGATGGCAGAGCTGGAGTTTTAAATGCATCGTCACGG
>JAGQNU010000050.1 GCA_020427905.1 Candidatus Saccharimonadota bacterium
TCTTGAGATTGCGACACCTGGGCGAGGAGCTACAATAACTGAAACTATTGATTATTTACTTCGATCTGCAGAATAACTTATCAAGTCACATAGCTTAGCTATAAAATATACCAGGGCGTTAATACTTGAACAACCCAGCTACGGATATCGAATCTTGGCTACAAGAACCCCTACGGGGAACGCCAGTGCAATCAAGTTCGCGATCCAGAGCGTTGGGTCGTCGTTGACGTATCCGTGAGCGAACCACAAGATGTTGTTTGCTACCAATAGTAGATATGTCCCCGTTGAGATGTCGCGGGTCTTTTTTGTCTTCCAGCTTTTTACTAACTGTGGGATCTGCGAGCAAATACCAATCGTACCCCCGAGCAAACCAAAGATGTATAGATGCATGCATTTAGTGTATGTTAACTGCTGTTTTTTAGCTAATGGTTGACTGTAAACAATATTAGTGTTACAATGTTTAGGAATTGTTTTAATGGATCCCGTAGTTTTCTGTTATACGCTGGCTTCATCAGAGCAATAAACTCAGTTTAATCTGAGCGCGTATTACAACTAAATTACAAAAAGGATCTATTTTTTATGTCTTATTATCGTAATGCGACCAAAAGTCGCTCATATCATGGCAGTGGCAACAGACGCCGCAATAACTTCAAATCAAACAAGCCACGTGGCGTCAAAGGCCGCGGTCAATACATTGACCCTATCAAGTTTGTGAAGCCAGCTAATCCTCAGATTGAGGAGAAGTATGTCCCAACACACAGCTTCGAGGACTTTGATATCAACCCAAAGATTAAGAAGAACTTGGCTGAGAAGGGCTTTAAAGAACCCTCACCTATCCAGGATCAATCTATCCCTGCCATTCTAGACAGCAAAGATCTGATTGGCATTGCTAACACTGGCACGGGTAAAACTGCTGCTTTTGGTATTCCACTGATACACCAGCTTCTGGCTGACAAAAACCAGCGAGCAATCATTATCGCGCCAACGCGTGAGCTCGCCCAACAAATCCGGGTTGAGCTCAACAACCTGACACGCGGTGCGTTTATAAAGTCTGCCCTACTTATTGGCGGATCAAACATGGGCTACCAGATCAAGGACCTCAAGAAGGGACCACAGCTTATCATTGGTACCCCTGGACGCATTAAAGACCATATTGAGCGCGGCAACCTAAATCTCACCACCTTCACCAAAGTTGTGCTGGACGAGGTAGATCGTATGCTCGACATGGGCTTTATTGACGACATGAAGCAAATTTTAAATGCAATCAGCTCAGATCGTCAGTCGCTGTTCTTCTCAGCTACCATGGATAGGCGCGTTGAAGACCTCATCCAGACATTCTCAAACAACCCAATCACCGTATCCGTGAAAACTGGTGACACCAGCGATAACGTACACCAAAATGTTATTAACTACCGACACCACACTGAGAAGCCAGACAAACTCCAAGAGGCACTGCTTCAGGACCTCGTTGAGAAGGCTATCGTATTTGAGGAGACCCAACGTGATGTTGAGCGTCTCGCTCGTGAGCTGGTTAATCGCGGTTTTGCAACTGATTCTATCCATGGTGGTAAAAACCAAGGTCAGCGTCAACGCGCCTTGCGCCGCTTTAAGGAGAATCAGGTAGATATCCTTGTCGCAACTGACGTTGCTGCTCGCGGTATCGATGTGAAGGATGTCACGCACGTCTTCAACTACTCAATACCTCAGACTTACGAGGACTACACGCACCGTATCGGTCGTGCCGGACGCGCAGGCAAAGTTGGTTACGCCCTCACGTTTGTGAAACAGTAGTGCGAACCTTTTGCGTGCTGAAGTACACATGTAATAATACGTTTAATGCCTGAAGTCATAGACCCCGAAGAATCACACGAAACATGGTGGCAAAGATCATTACTTTATCTTGGATCACCTGAAAGTGAGTCCTATCTCATGGATGGCGGGAGTACTCAAGAGCCCCAAGAAGAACCCACCGTTCGCGTGCGTAAAATTAGTCCGACGGGAGAGGTACTGTCCGATCTTGCACTCAAAGATCTTATCGAGTGACTGTTAAGTCGTGCCACTGCTCGAGAGCGAGCTCTTGGGCACGGGCATCGGCTGTGATGTGTGCTCGCTGCAGCCAATCATCAACATCTGATTTAGACATATGAAGACCTCCGCTTAAACTTGAGCGGAGTTTTTTGCGTTTCTCGGAGAATCCCGCACGCACAATTTTGAAAAACTTGTTTGTATCTACATCAGGAAATAGCGGTTTCTCACGAGGCACAATCTTGATGATTTGACTATCAACTTTTGGGGGTGGAGTGAAGAGTTCTGCTGGCACCAACTCGCGCAGCTCAGCTTCTGCATAAAACTGTACGCTAATGGAGAGTAAGCTATGCTGGCCAGGCCCAGCCACAATTCGCTCAGCAACCTCTTTTTGAATCAGGAGAGCAATCACACTTGGCTGATTCTCAGCCTCAAGCAACCGCCTCACCAGGTTGGAGGTCAGGTAGTACGGAATATTCGCTACGACCTTATACCCTTGCGGCATCTGGCTCAGATCAAATTTAAGTATGTCCTCATTCACAAGTGTGAGCTTTGTTTTATAAACATGGCTAAACTGTCCTGCTTCACTCTGCAATTCACGAAACAGTTCAGGATCAAATTCGACTGCGGTCACTTGTGCTCCATCACTGATTAAAACTTCCGTCAGCGTACCGAGCACTGGTCCAACCTCAAGCACCACATCACCAGGCTTCAGCTCTGCCGCCTTACTCATGGCATCGAGAGAGTCGATATCATACAGCCAGTGTTGCC
>JAGQNU010000051.1 GCA_020427905.1 Candidatus Saccharimonadota bacterium
GGTGAGCCAGGTACACAGCTAACAATGCGTACCAAGCACACCGCTGGTGCCGCAACAGCGGATGACGTGACTCAGGGTCTCCCGCGTGTGGACGAGCTGTTAGAGGCACGTACACCTAAGAGCCAGGCCTTCATGAGCGAGGTATCTGGTTCAGTATCAGTCTGGGAGGACAACAACCAGTACGTCGTACAGGTCACGCCTTCAGACGCCAAGGTTGAAGAAGTATCGATTGGCAAACGGACACCACAAGTTAAATCTGGTAACGATGTGCTTGCTGGCGATGTGATTGCCTCTAAGAAGGACGGCGAGAGTCCAGTTGTAGCTCCATTTGCTGGTAAAGTAGAGTTCCATGATGGCAAAGCAGTTATCACTGCGCACCACTCTGCCCCAGTGAAGTACGAGGTCCCAGCCTTTAAGACTCTAACTGTTGCTGATGGCGACACAGTTGTAGCTGGAGATCGACTCACGACAGGTTCATTGAATCTCCATGATTTGATGCGACTCAAGAGCGTCGAGGCGACACAGCGTTACATTATCAACGAGATCCAGAGCATGTTTGCTCAGCAGGGTGTTGGTGTTGCTGATCAGCACCTCGAGATCATCGTGAGACAAATGTTCAGCCGTGTTCAGATTGAGGACTCAGGTGACAGCCTGTTTGTAACAGGCGACATCGTCAGTAAAGCTGCAGTTGTTGAGGCGAACGAGCAACTCATCAAGGACGGTAAAGAGCCGGCTGAATACACACAGCTACTCCTCGGTATAGCTAAAGTTTCAACCTGGAGCGACAGCTTCTTGTCTGCTGCATCATTCCAGGACACAACTCGCGTACTGATCAACGCTGCAACAAGTGGTAAAGTTGATCACCTCTACGGTCTTAAAGAGAATGTGATCATCGGTCGCAAGATTCCTGTCGGTACCGGTGCTGTCGCAACTGAAGAGATTGCAACTGTAGAGTAAATCTGTTAGAATCACTACCAAGAGTTTCAATAACAGTTGATCTGTATGAACCATGTGCTCGTGCTGATGTCACATGGTTCAAACGATCGAATAATCGATAAAGGAACGTTTTAAGTAATGCCAACTATCAACCAGCTTGTAAAAAAGCCGCGTAAGTCCTCTGCCAAAAAGGTAAAGACTGCTGCTCTTCGCAAGGTAACAAACACCTTGAAGACTAAGCACTACGACAAACCATCACCGTTTAAACGTGGTGTCTGTGTCAAAGTGACTACCAAAACCCCACGTAAGCCAAACTCAGCACTCCGTAAAGTAGCTCGTGTTCGTTTAACCAATGGGCAAGAAGTGTGGGCATACATTGGTGGTGAAGGCCACAACCTCCAGGAGCACGCCGTTGTACTTGTACGTGGTGGTCGTGTACCAGATCTTCCTGGTGTGCGGTACCATATTGTTCGAGGCAACCTTGATCTCCAGGGTGTGTCAGATCGTAAGCAAGGCCGCTCAAAGTACGGCGTTAAGAAGGATGCCAAGTAATGCCACGTAAGAAGACTAAATCACTCCAGAGAGTTCCTAGCCCAGATCGCAAGTACAACTCTGTGCTCGTTCAGCGCCTAATTAACCGAAGTATGGTTGATGGTAAAAAGAAGTCAGCTGAGACTGCAGTGTATAAAGCTATGGAAGAGGCTGCTAAAAAACTGAAGGTTGAGGATCCACTTGAGGTACTCGAGGCTGCATTTGATAACGTGTTTCCATCAGTTGAAGTTAAAAGCCGGCGTGTCGGTGGTGCAAACTACCAGATACCGTTCCCAGTAGAGGGTCATCGTAAAACCCACCTTGGTATGATGTGGTTTGTTGCTGCAGCTCGCGCACGTAAAGGCATGCCGTATTGGCAGCGTGTCATGAACGAGATTGTAGACGCTCACAACGAGGCTGGCGCCGCCGTCAAGAAGAAGGACGACACCCACAAGATGGCCGAGGCTAACCGAGCATTCGCTCACTTCGCAAGGTTCTAGCATGCCAGAGAGATCACCATATCTAGATATACCAGATAAGTGTGACGGATGCCCGCTTGTTCAAGCAATGGCTAGTGAATCACGAAAACGCCCGCTTACAGTAACAGAAAGAAGCGCCGATGAAATGCAAAGACTTTTCGACGTTTGTCCTGGTTATAGAAGGGGACTACTTGGTCTTCTGCGAACGCTAAGGCTCCAAATACGGGAGGGATTTATGTATGGTGGCCCAGTCATTGATGCATCAACTGGCCGTGAAGAGAGTAGATTAACGATAGTTCAACCATCAGGCTGCGGAACTATGGCAAGAGAAATGATCGAGACATTTGAGTCAATACCAGTCACAAGAAGATAAAGAGAAGGAATATATGGCAACGAAACAACTAGATCTACCAAAACTACGTAACGTCGGTATTATCGCGCATATTGATGCCGGTAAAACTACCTGTACCGAGGGTATTTTGTACCGCACAGGTATCAATCACAAGATTGGTACTGTTCGCGGTGACGACGGTGGTGCCACCATGGACTGGATGGAGCAAGAGAAGGAGCGTGGTATAACCATCACCTCTGCTGCGACAACCTGTTTTTGGAAGGATCACCAGATCAACATTATTGATACTCCAGGACACATCGACTTTA
>JAGQNU010000052.1 GCA_020427905.1 Candidatus Saccharimonadota bacterium
CCCCATCAAACAACTTAAAGAGTTTCTTGAGAGTCAAGACTAGACTAGACGGCCTTTGGTATGATGGGTGGTATGGATACACAGCAAAACATTCAGCCTCAGGGTGTACCTGAGCAGCCAAAAGCAAAATGGTATAAAAACAAAAAGTGGATAGCGCTCATCGTGGCATTACTTGTCACCGCAAGTTTAATTGTAAGCTACTTTATATTCAACAGAGACGCAGACGCGCCGAGTGCCGCTAAAACTTCAACACAGACTGAGAGTGATTCAGATGAGATTCCACTTGCGATTAACCCAATTGATGAAACAAAAATTCCTCTGGGCGATAACAAGGTTTCGACCGAGGCCAAGCAGGGCTATATATTCTCCTGCCAGACCAGCTTTAATGGCGGTGGCGCTTCAGATTCAAACAGCTGGATTGATACAGCAAATAACACGTGGGATGCGACAAAAAAGGTGTCAGTTTCGGGCGCCGTGGAGTGGCCCAATGCAAGTTACGAGGCTAGTGTCTCGGGCGGTACGCGGACAATCACGGGCAACAATCTCCCAATCAATGGACAAACAACGGGTGTGTATCCAGTTCAATCTTCAGACCCAGCCTATCAATATGATAAAAACCCAAATGAGATTGCTGAGCAATCACTCAGTCTGAGCTTCCCGGCAACACCGAGTAACGCAGATTCACCAAGCTGTGTCGATATGGGAGCAGTCGGTGTGTTGATGGACGGTGTTGTCTTGTTCAATGGGCTTGATGCTGGTGGTAGAGATGCTGCCGCATACGAGACGCTTGATAGTTGTGATGGGCACCCAGAAATGACGGACGAGTATCATCACCATGGAGTACCCTCGTGTATCCTCTCAAAATACAACGAGCCATCAACTTCAACTCTGGTTGGCTATGCCTACGATGGTTACGGCATCTACGTTGAGCGCGATAAGAACGGTGACTTGCTCACCAACGAGAACTTGGATGAATGTCACGGCCACACAAGCATCGTTGATTGGGATGGGGAGAAAGTAAAGCTATACCACTATGTTGCAACCATGGAGTACCCATACGTCGTTGGCTGCTTCCGCGCAACACCGCAAGTCATGAGCACGCAAACCGCCTCGCTCCCTGAGCGCCAAACTCCGCCGCTCCGCAGATAAGTAGTTTGCTATGATTACAATATGAAATGGTGGAACCAGCTTGCGGGTAAGCGGTTAGTCTATATAACTCTCGGTCTCACTGGCGTGTGTATTGGCTTGGTAATTGGCAGAAGCGTGTTCGTGGCTATGCCGCTGGTTTTACTTCTATTTTCTGTAATTCTGGTTATTGGCCGGAAGCAGTCAATAGCGTACTGCGTTGCCTCACTCCTCGTGGGACTGTTATTGGGCAATGTGCGCGGACATGTATTTTCCAATAGTATAGCGCGATACGATGCACTATACGGTACAAGTGTGACTGTTCGTGGGCCCGTGGTTGATGACCCCGGATATAATGACAGAAAAATGATAGAGTTCCACATCGGGGAGCCAATTATTAATAACACGCAATTACCAGGCAAGGTTCGCATACGGACATTACGTGCGGGCACGATTAGCCGTGGAGATATTGTTGTTGCGAGTGGATCTCTCAGAGAAACGCTCGGCACCGGTCGGCAGGGTTCAATTGGGTTTGCTAACGTTCAGGTTTTGGAGGAGGACAACAGTCTAGTCGAGAGGATAAGAACTAGGTTCTTCTCATCTGTATTCTCGGCATTACCTGAGCCACAAGCCAGCCTGGGTTTAGGTTATCTAGCTGGTGTACGTTCGACGCTACCGCCAGAATTTGCCGAGGCACTGGCGATAGTCGGGCTAACGCACATCGTTGCCGTCAGTGGGTATAACCTCACGATAATTGTGCAGTTCGTAAAGCGATTTTTTGAGAGGGTATCCGCTTATCAAACAGTGTTCTTCTCAATCGTGCTTATTGCTGGATTCCTGCTTGTTACAGGCTGGAGTCCGTCGATTACTCGTGCAGCATTGATATCTGTCTTAAGTTTGGCTGCATGGTATTTTGGGCGATCGTTTTATCCGCTGGTCATTATTCTGATAGGTGCAGCGGTAACTGCTTTTATTAATCCACTCTATATTTGGGGAGATGTTGGGTGGTACCTCTCGTTCCTCGCGTTTGCAGGCGTGTTGATTATTGCACCGTTAGTTTTACTGCTCTTTGGCAAGTGGGGTAAAAACATATTACTGGCAGTTCTTGCGGAAACACTGGCAGCTCAACTGGTGACGGCGCCGTACATAGCATATATTTTCGGCAGAATCTCGGTGATATCACCAATTGCAAATTTGCTCGTAATCCCGTTCATCCCACTAGCGATGCTACTTGTCTTTGTGACGGGAGTTGTAGGAATGGCGTCTCCTACGCTGGCACTTTGGGTTGCGGTACCGGCGCGTATATTAATGAGTTTCACGGTCTGGGTTGTTGAGGCTCTGGCAAAAATTCCATGGGCACAATCGAGCCTCAAGCTACAGTTGTGGCAAATGACAGTAATCTATACTGTTCTTGGAGCGGTAACATTTTTGTCCTGGGCGCTATATAGGGCCAGAGCACGGAGGAGTCATTCTGAGCAGATAGACTGGAATCTGTTATAATAACAGTAGTATATTGCTAGAAAACGACGGGAGATTACATGTCAGGACACAGTAAATGGTCTACTATCAAACGCCAAAAAGAAGCCACTGATGCTAAGCGTGGTGCTGTATTTACCAAAATTGGTAATCAGATTGCTCTAGCTGCAAAAGGTGGGACCGACCCAGACATAAACTCAGCACTTGCTTTAGCAATTGAGAAGGCCAAAGCTGCCAATATGCCGGCAGCTAATATCCAACGTGCCATTGACCGCGTGAAGGACAAGAACTCCGCAGTGCTTGAGGAGGTGATGTACGAGGCGTACGGTCCGGGTGGCATCGGCATTATTGTTGAGGCAGCAACGGATAACAAAAACCGTACGTTCCCTGAGGTACGCACTGCACTTACAAAGAATGGTGGTACCATGGCCGACCCTGGCAGCGTTGCTTTTCAATTCACCCGTAAAGGCGTGATCCGAGTGAAGGCAAGTGGCGAGGACGCGCTACTCACGATACTGGATGCGGGCGCTGAGGACGCTGCGGAAGAGGACGGTGAAATCGTGGTCTACACAGTGGCGACCGACCTCGCTAAGGTGCGAGAGGCAATTAAAGAGGCAGGGCTGGAGATTGCTGAAGCCAGCCTGCAGTATGTAGCCAACAACATTATTGAAATTACTGATGCAGACACTGAGCGTAAAATCATGAACATCATGGATGCACTTGATGATCTCGACGACGTCTCAGAAGTGCACAGCAACTTTGATATAAACACCTAGCACTTGCACCAAATTGTTGTGTACGTCACAATACAGGTATGCGATACATTGCACGGTGGGCTGCAATCTGTATGTCCCTATTGCTATTCACATTTATAGCTCAGCGAGTGAACGCTACAGAACTCGTTGTCACTCCGCCTCGAATCAATGAGATATATCCCAACGCACCCGGCTCCTCTGAGTCGGGTTTTGAATTTATCGAGCTCTACAATGAGTCAACGACTGATATCGACTTGAGCCAATACGAGATCCGGATAAAAGATAAAACCAAGCAAATGGCGCTGAGTGGTACCCTGGCATCCGATCAATACCTGGCTGTCATAACGACGTTCTCACTTGTAAACAATGGGGAGACTGTTCAGTTGTACTACACGGGCACAACCCCAGAGGCGCTGATTGAAGAAGTTGAGTATACAAGTGGCGCAGCTGATACCGAGTCCTGGTCCTACTTTGAGGATGGCTGGCAGCTAGCCCCAATCACCAAAGATGCTCAAAATCAGAAGTATGGTGAAGCAGCAGAGGATCCAATTGACGCATGTCTGGCAACTCCCGAGATCGATACAGAGGTACCTGATGGTTACGAGATAAATGGCGATGGCGAGTGCGTCGCTGTAGTGCCGGCTATCGAGTGTCACAATGAGGCAGTTATTAACGAGATACTCAGTGACCCGGATGGCTTGGAGGCTGATGGCGGTGAGTTTGTCGAGCTGTACAACCCCGCCGTCACGACGGCTAACTTAAATGGATGTGAGCTATACTCCAATAAATCGTCAGACCCGCTGACTGTCTTCACTGAGACGGACATCATTCAGCCTAATGGCTATTTTGTAGTTGAGGCGGTGGATAAGCTTACTAATAGTAGCGGCGAGGTATCGTTTATTACTACTGATCGTGAGGATGTGGTTGCGTACAGCTCCGCCAAGGAGGGATATGCAATAGCTTATTTTGAAGATGGCTGGCAAAATACGAACACTCCTACACCTGGATCACAGAACGTTAGGAGTATTGAGGATGCAACTGAGACTAGTAGCGAGACTGGCGTACTCGCAGCTTGTCCCGAGGGTAAGTATAGAAACCCAGAGACAAATAGATGCAAGTCGATCAGTACTGCAACTACATCACTCACACCGTGTGATGCAGATGAATTTCGTAATCCTGAAACCAACCGCTGTAAAAAGGTTAGCTCGAGTACAGCAACCCTAAAGGCCTGTGACCCTGGCCAGGAGCGTAACCCAGAGACAAATCGCTGTCGAAGGATAGCAGCAAATTCGAGTGATTTGAAGCCGTGTAAAGATGGATACGAACGCAATTCAGATACAAATCGTTGCCGAAAAGTCACGCAGGTCGCAGCTACTCAGTTCGGTGACACAGAGGATGGTTCACAAAGCGGCATACACATGAGTAGTTGGTTGATAGCTGGGGTTTTCTCGATGGCTGTCGGGTACGGCGCCTATGAGTATCGCAGTGAACTTGGGAAGGCCGCGAGCAAAGCAAAGTCAGCTATCACAAAAGGCAAACCTCCTGATCTCTAAACCAATATTCTTATGTAAACAGCCGCCGATACGGTGGCTGTTTTACTGCTATACTGGATAGAATGAGTGAAGATGAACTGAAGAAGTGCGCGGAGTTTGCGCGTGAGATGGCGGCGGAAGCTGGCACTATCATGCACAAGTACTCTGAGATGGATCAGCAAGTTGAGCGTAAAGGTGATAACTCGCCTGTCACAATTGCCGATAAATCCATCAATTCGTTATTGATTGAGAAAGTGAAAGCAACGTTTCCTGATCATGGCGTGCTCGGCGAGGAGGAGAGTCACGAGACCGACCGGGACGTACTCTGGGTTTGTGATCCAATCGATGGTACGGTCTCCTTCATACTTCACAGCCCACACAGTATGTTCTCACTTGCGCTCGCCATCAAAGGCGAAGTCGTGTTAGCGGTGACGTATAACCCGTGGACGGACGAGCTGTTTGAGGCACAAAAGGGCAAAGGCGCAACAAAAAACAGCAAGCCAATCCATGTGAGCGACAGGGTCTGGGGCGACGGAGCGCTGATTGTGAGCACATCTGACCCGATTCACAAAGGCTATCCAACTGACACGCCTGAGGCAATGCTCAAGATTAGATCTGAGGGAAATCGGTTATTCCACCTCGCCGGCTGCGTCTTTAAGGGCATGATGATTGCACAAGGTCATGCAGATGGCTACATCTTCCCCTATGACACTGCACATGATATCGCAGCGGTGAAATTGATTGTAGAGGAGGCCGGCGGCAGCGTCACTAACCTCGCAGGTGAGGAGCAGCGCTATGACAGAAAGATTAATGGCGCAATCGTGAGCCACAAAGGCGTACATGACCAACTGAGGGAGATAGCTGCAGATTATGCGTATTCTGGGGATTGATCCCGGCACAGGCATCGTTGGCTTTGGTGTGATTGATGTCGTTGGCCAAGCCAAAACCATGGTTGATGCTGGCGTTATCAGAACCCCAGCTCACCAAGCTGATGAACAACGTCTCGCTACCATCTATGATGAGCTCACGGAGATTATCGAGACCAATAAGCCAGAGGTGATGGTGGTCGAGAAGTTGTTTTTTACAAACAACATTACGACAGGCATGAGCGTGAGCCAGGCGCGCGGCGTTATCTTGCTAGCAGGTGAGCAAGCCAAGCTGAAGCTAATCGAATACACACCGCTACAGATCAAGCAATCTTTGACTGGTGACGGCAAAGCCAGCAAACAACAGGTACAGCAGATGGTAAAAACCATCCTGAAACTTAAACAGGTCCCGCAGCCAGACGATTGCGCCGATGCGCTCGCCGCCGCCCTCACATTCGCCCCCTAAAATTTACATATTATACAAGGATCATCCCTGCTACAGGGATGATCCTTGCA
>JAGQNU010000053.1 GCA_020427905.1 Candidatus Saccharimonadota bacterium
TTGCTACCTCCCCTGCTGATCCAGCCTCCATGCAGTACTTGGCACCATACGCAGGTGCCGCTATGGGCGAGTACTTCCGCGATAATGGTGAGCACGCGCTGGTTATGTACGACGATCTTACTAAGCATGCTGCAGCCTATCGACAGATGTCACTCTTGCTTCGACGCCCACCAGGACGTGAGGCGTATCCAGGCGATGTATTTTACCTTCACTCTCGCCTACTTGAGCGCGCAGCAAAACTGAGCGACAAGCTTGGTGGTGGTTCACTGACCGCTCTACCTATTATTGAGACGCAGGCTGGTGATGTGTCGGCGTACATCCCAACCAACGTGATTTCAATCACCGATGGTCAGATCTTCCTCGAGACTAACTTGTTCTATCAGGGTATCCGCCCAGCAATCTCTGTTGGTATCTCAGTATCACGTGTGGGTGGTGCGGCGCAGACAAAGACGATTAAGTCTGTCTCTGGTGGTATCAAACTTTCACTCGCGCAGTTCCGTGAGCTGGCAGCGTTCTCGCAGTTCTCTACCGATCTTGATGCTGAGACCAAGGGTCGAATTGAGCGTGGTCAACGCCTGACCGAGATCCTTAAACAGCCACAGTACTCCCCGTTCGCTATCTGGGAGCAAGCTGCAACCTTGCTTGCTGCAAACGAGGGTGCGTTTGATACTGTACCGGTAGAGAATATTAAAGATGCCCAGAAGGAGCTGCTCGATCAGCTGCATGCCTTGCACCGTAAAGACATGGACGCACTCAACAAGGGTGACCAAAAAGTTGAAGGCAAACTCAAAGACTTGATTCTGAAAGTTGCGACCGCAGTGGCTTCAGACTTTGCACCAGTTGACACAAAAGCGGATAATGAGAGCGAAAGCTAAGGGCGGGAGATAGGTTTGGTATGAGCGCAGAGATTTATGGAAGTCGAAACAGGGATCAGGACATAATTTCTACAGCCGGCACTACAGTAGGCGACATCCTTGTAGCGACTGGTAATCGTCCAGACCTAGCTTACACAATTGGCTCAAGGGCTGGAGAATATGCTGCCGGACTTATTATGAGCGCGCTACGAGAGCGAGGCACGTCACTTGTTGACGAAGAGTGGATAGCAGCCGCGGTTGAGGTAATCGGAGATTGTACTGCTAATCCAACACACGTTGACTTTTACGAGGAAGCGTCTGCACATTCTCTCACTGCTGAAGATTTCAGCGGCTTTGTAGTTGACGCCAGGAGCGTCGATGGCTAGTACGCAGCAACTTCGCCAAAGGATTACATCTGTTAAAAACACCAAACAGATTACCAAGGCTATGGAGATGGTGGCGGCGTCTAAGTTACGTCGTGCACAGGATTCTGCCACTGCCTCTCGTGAGTTTGCCAAGATTGCAAACCAGCTACTGACGCGTATTCGTCAATTGACCGACGTAAATATGCACCCCCTCTTCACTCGGCGTACTGTTAAGAAGAAGCTGATTATTCTCGTCAGCTCTGATCGCGGACTGGCGGGTGGATACAACGCCAATGTGTTCAAAGAGTTCACCGCACAGCTGCAAAAAGATAAGGTTGCAAATACTGACACAAAGGTAATCACGGTTGGCAAAAAAGCGACAGCCTTCACCGCAAAAGTATCGGGGCTTGAAGTGCTCGGTGCCTATCACGACTTTGTTGATAACCCGACCGCCGAGGATTTACGACCAATTTTGATCACAGCAATTGACGGCTTCAAGAATGGCGAGTTTGATGCAGTTGATATTGTTTACACCGACTTTATCTCAAGCATCAACCAGAAGCCGTCTACTGCTCACCTACTCCCTGTTGCCTTCGATGATGTTGAGATTCCGAGCCATCTGCAAGAGGCTGACTTTGAGCCAACACCGACTGAGGTACTTGATCAAGTGACCGAGCGTTTTGTTGAGGTGACCATGATGCAGTACATGCTTGAGTCGGCCGCCTCTGAGCACTCTGCTCGTATGATGGCCATGAAGAATGCAACTGATAATGCCAACGATATCACTGAGGATCTTACACTAGCTCTCAACACTGCACGACAGGCAGCTATCACACAAGAGCTGGCAGAAATAACCGGTGGTGCGGAGGCAATCGCATGAGCGTTGAAGTAATGCAAAGGGTTGTAATGCTGCACGACCGAGATCACAGTGATTTTGACGCTGTCCGTCGCAACGGTAACCTTGGTACGCACCTCAGAGTCAGCAGTTTCACTGACCTTCTAGACGAGGAGAACCCGCACAATGAAGGCCTGAGAGATGCCGTATTTAGTGAGGCCGATTTCTTGCTCATCCAAAAAAGATTACTTAAACCCAAAACACATGCGGCACTTATTGCATTGAATACTAGTATGATAAGTAGCGTTTGCCAGACGGAAGTAGGTGTATTTACTGATGATTATCAAGTGAAGATGCTCAGTGTCACAGAAATACATGACTTACTAGATGAGACTAAAGACTTTGAAGGGGGCGAGAACATGAGTGTCGATAATACCGGTGAACGATTCCAGCCCGAGGATGAGATTAATCCTGAACTGAGGACGCTACTTTTCATCACGATGCTCCATAATCGAACTCCAGAGTTACTTAAAATTGGATGGTCGTCTATGTCACTTGAGCAGAGTGCAGCGTTAAATAGTATGTTCCGTTTTGCAGCATCGGTCGGAGCTGCCTACGCCCTAGCGGAGGCAGAGCTTGGGCATCCACCATCTAAAGTTGAAATGTCAGAGTTCTTCGGCCTCACCCTGCACGAGGAGCATGTCCCACGTGCCGACAAAGGAGAAAGTTCATGAGTGAGACTATGGGATTTGATGGAACCCTACTACTTAATCGTGATGTAGTCCGTGGTGCAGCAAATGTAATAGCTGCTGATATGGCAGCTGATCTACAAAGACACTTAGAGCTCGATGGTCTTAGCGAGGTGCTTGCTTTGGATCGACGTGGTGTGGTCGCACAAGACGAGGCGCGACTCGCTGCAATTAGGCTTGCTAGTTATGAATCATCAGGCTTATTTCAGGAAGATTCATATGAGAGGGGTGTCCAGGTTGATGCTGAGGTGCAGCGTCTTATGCATGAAGTTGGTGCTATGTACATTCTCTCTGCTACCAGTCTGCGCAAACGACGTATAGGACGTGCTCTTGGTGGCTTCTCTACACTCAGTACACACGTTAGTCATTGGAGGGCGGATTATAAGGATAGATTTATGCAGGCGCATTACGCAGGATTAACTCATGATCATTTCACCGAGGTAGAGCATGAGTAAGCATTTAGGAGCCACTCAAGAGTTGGCCGAGAAAATAAGTAGAAAATTGAGAACGCAGACAAGGAGAGGACAATAGATGGCGACAGCGACAAAAGACAAGAAGACGACAGTAAAGAATGGTGAAATCACCCAAGTAGTTGGCGTGGTGGTAGATGTGCAGTTTGATAAAGATCACTTGCCAGCTATCTATAATGCACTCGAGGTTATGATTGGCAAAAAGAGGGTTCTGCTCGAGGTGGCGCAGCATCTTGATGAATCTACTGTTCGTGCGATCTCTCTCGCTTCAACCGACGGTTTGGTTAGAGGTAATGAGGTTACGGATACTGGTGCGCCGATTTCCGTGCCAGTTGGCAATGCAACGCAGGGACGCATGTTTAACGTGGTTGGCTCCCCTATCGATGGTAAAGAGGATAAGTTCACAGAGCGAGCCTCTATCCACCGACGTCCGCCAACGCTTGAGGAGCAGTCTGGGCAAGTTGAGATTCTGGAGACTGGTATCAAAGTTATCGATTTAATCGCACCAATGACTAAGGGTGGTAAGGTCGGCTTGTTTGGTGGTGCGGGTGTTGGCAAAACTGTTCTGATCCAGGAGCTAATTGCAAACATCGCCAAGTTCCACTCCGGTAACTCAGTGTTTGCGGGTGTTGGTGAGCGTACGCGTGAGGGTAATGACCTCTACTATGAGATGGAGGAGTCCGGCGTACTGGATAAAACTTCTCTCGTGTTTGGGCAGATGAATGAGCCACCAGGTGCGCGTCTTCGTGTGGCGCTCTCAGGCCTTGCGATGGCAGAGGGATTCCGTGATCAAGGCAAGGACGTACTGTTCTTTGTCGATAACATCTTCCGCTTTACCCAGGCCGGCGCAGAGGTATCTGCACTCCTTGGTCGCTTGCCGTCTGCTGCTGGTTATCAGCCAAACTTGGCACAAGAGATGGGTGAGATGCAGGAGCGTATTACGTCTACTAAAAACGGTTCGATTACCTCTGTACAAGCTGTCTATGTGCCAGCTGATGATTTAACTGATCCAGCGCCGGCTACTACCTTCTCTCACCTCGATTCTACAATCGTACTCAACCGTGCACTGACTGAGCTTGGTCTCTACCCTGCAGTTGATCCACTGGATTCAAGTTCAACCATTCTCGATCCGGAAGTTGTCGGCGAGGAGCACTACCAAGTAGCGCGTGATGTTCAGAAGATCCTTCAACGTTATAAAGACCTGCAGGACATCATAGCAATCCTCGGTATGGAAGAGCTCTCCGATGAGGATAAGAAGATCGTTGGTCGCGCCCGTCGTATTCAACGATTCTTAACCCAACCATTCCACGTTGCAGAAGTGTTCTCGGGCATCCCTGGTGTGTACGTAAAGCTTGAGGACACGATCAAGGGCTTTAGAGAGATCTTGGATGGTAAGCATGATGATAAGCCAGAGAGCGCCTTCTACATGAAGGGCGCAATTAAGGACGTGAAGGATAAGTAACGTGCCAGGACTCCGAGATTTAAGGGATAAATTGCTCGACGGGGTAATCTCGCTTGAAGAGAGACTACTTGGGTCTAGTGATGCTGGGCAATTTGAGCAGGCTCAATTTCTGAGTGAGGTGAATCATGTCGTCACAGCTCGCGCAAACGCAGAACTGAGCGAGACAATAGATGACCCACACGCTGTCTATGCAAAACATCTTTGCGCAGTGCTCGGCGAACTCATGGTTTTAGGAGGTATAAAAACCGATGCTTAGGTTCCAGATTATTACTCTGTCAGGTGTGAAGTTTGACGAGGAGGTGTATGAGATACAGCTCCCGACTCCAGATGGACAGATTGGGGTGTTTCCTAACCACATGCCACTCGTGAGTCTTGCTACCCCTGGCCTAATTTCGGTGCGCCGCAATCAGCGAGATAGTAATGCCAAGTTGGAGTATTTTGCAACCGACGGTGGCGTGATTGAGATCTTAGATAACACCATCAGAATACTGTCCGATGAGGCAGTGCATGCCGAGGACATCCACGAGGAGAACACCAAAAAGGCTTTAGCTGCGGCCGAGCGAGCCTACGCAGATGCCAAAGATAA
>JAGQNU010000054.1 GCA_020427905.1 Candidatus Saccharimonadota bacterium
TCGGCGTCGAGGTGAACCCCGAGCGCGTGGCGTTCGTCGCCGACGGCCAGCAGGTCGCCGCCGACGAGCCCGTGACCGGGGGTCAGACCGTGACCGCCGCCCCGCGCGTCGCCAACGGCTGACACCAGTCCAGCCCTATGCCGCTAGGGAAAAGCTAAGGAAAACTGAGCCACTACGGTGAGCTCGGAGCGGTACGAGGAGGTGTAGTTGGGTGTGTTGCAGTCAAGAGATTTGGGAAGATCCCCGATGATGTTGACTGCACCACCCACCCTCCTCAGCAGTCTTTAGATAATGAGCTAAACTGACGAGTCGTAAACGACGAAACTGCACAAACTAAGATCGGAGAGCGTCAATAGGATTGATCTTGGCAGCGCGTCTTGCTGGGAAGTAAACTACCAGATAGCCAAGTAGAAGTGAGGCTACAATGATAATTGTTACTAAGAATGCCGGATACGAGAACAGATAGAACGTATCAGTCACACCGCGAGAACTTGCGAGGCTATTGAGTCCGGTATTAACTACGAGACTAATTAGGCCAGCACCGATAATACCAAGCACGCCACCAATAAACGCCAGGCCTACAGCCTCAATGACAAACAGACGCTTGATATCTTTATGACGAGCACCGAGCGCAACCATCAAGCCAATCTCTTTTGTACGCTCAAGGAGTGAGATCGTCAGCGTGTTAAACATACCAAGGGTGGCGATGATGAGGCCAATGCCACCAAAGCCTAAGAATAAAATATTCAAGATACCAAAGATTTGATTAATCTGCTCGAGTGTTTGAAGCGGCGAGGTGCCGACAAAGCCGAGAGCTTCAATTTTTTTCTGGACAGTGGGTACATCCTCTTTGCTGGCCGCTAGAACTTTTAGCTGGCTGGCTTCGGTTATGCCATTATCTGTAAATAGCGAGTCGTTGACGTACAGTTCCGTTCCGCTGGTACTCTCAAAGATACCACCTATTATACCCGTATACTCGAGAGTCTTTTTGGTACTCCCCTCCTCTGTTGGTACCTGCACGGTGACTTGTAGGGAGAGTTCTTTACCCAGTATCTGATCGGCTGATTTAAGGCCGACTGCTTTAATATATGAGCTGCTAATGTAAATATCCTTCGGATGCTCTTTAAAGTTTGGTATATCGCCTGCGGTGCGTTTAAAACTGATAAGACTAAGGTATTCCTGGTCAGTGCCATAGACCACACCCTCGGTGTTGGCATTATTGAACTGTACCTTGCCAGCATTGATAAATACGGGGGCAACTTTGACAACTCCTGGCGTTGTCTCGATACGCTGAATGTTCTCGTCATCAATCTTTACAAGGTTTGCTTTGGCAGGTGAGACATCTATAGTGCGTACCGAGTTAGAGTCTACTACTTGTCGTGAGACGACATCACGGAGGCCAAAGCCAAATGAGAGCAGGAACGTGACAGAACCTACACCGACAACAACACCGGCAATGGTCAGGCTGGTGCGAAGCTTTTTATAGAACAGGTTCTTGAGCGCAATTTCAATAAGCTGCATGTAGCCAAGCTTGCCTTTTGGCAGGGCCACGCCCTTCTCGAGCTTATCCTTTTGCCAGGGCAGCTTCACTTTTTGGCTCCAGGCTTTTTGAAGGCTCCAACCTCAGTTACTTCACCATCCTTCACCTCGATGATGTTATCACTATTGCTGAGGAGCTCATCATTGTGGGTCACGAGTACAACTGTAGCACCGTAACTCTTGTTGAAGTCTTGCAACAGCTCAATAATACGATCGCCGTTGACACTATCAAGGTTCCCTGTTGGCTCATCAGCAACCAATATGCGTGGTCTGATCACTGTAGCCCGGGCAAACGAGACACGTTGCTGCTGACCACCAGAGAGGACGGTCGGGTTGTAGTCGGCAAATTCTTCAAGCCCCACGCGGGCGATACTCTGCTTAGCGAGAAACAACGCCTTCTGCTTAGCCCAACCACTGAGAAGTAACGGCAGGGCAACATTCTCTGCTACTGTGAGGCTGTTCACCCAGTAATTATCTTGGTGTACCATACCAATGTTTCGGGCACGAAAACTTGCGCGTTCGTCCGATGTTTGTGCGTACAGATCCGTGCCGGCAACACATACCTTGCCACTCGTGGGCGGTTCCAGGCCAATCAATGTATTTAGGATTGTTGATTTACCACTCCCGGAGGGTCCGTGGAGCATCGTGAAGCTACCTTCGGGTATGGTGAACGATACATTCTTGAGCACAGTAACATCTGGCATCTCTATCTGGACTGGGAACACCTTGACGACATCCTGAAACTCAGCAACTGGATGGGCGCGCGGTTGTGCAACGGTTGGCGTTGCTGACTTGGCGGGCTTATTTGTGGGTGCAACGATATCCATTAGTTGAGTTCAAACAGTTGCTGCAAGGCGTTAAATATGATGGCGAGCACGTTATCTGTAGCGCGACTAATAATAGCAGTCTCGTTCTCGCCTGACCCGAGGTTCCGAGCGTTATCGTATGAGCGTGGCTGTACGGTGTATATCTTTGAGGTTGAGAGATCCGAGATAACGACAATATGCTCGTATGTCAGGCGGGTATCCTCGCTGCTGACACTGGAGAGGAACTCGCCGCTACCTTCGCCATAGGCTACCTGGCTAGTGGCTGGCTCATCGGTGCGCCAACTGACGACAATCTGCCCCCGGGCTTCTGCGCCAGTTCCACGGATGGTGCTATCAATTACTACATCCGATATCTGTGGTGGACGGGTGTCGAGTTCAGTTCTGAACAGTTGTTGGTCGGAGCTGGCAAGGTTGCCGCTGGCATCACGTGAGCGTGCAACCAGGCGGTACTGACTGTCATCTTGTAGGCCTCTGATAACGATCTCGTGGGTAGTCTCAAGCTTGTCTTTGGCACTGGTTTGGCTCAATGCGTTTATACCGTAGCTGACCTCACTGGTGGTCGGGATATTAGTCGTCCAGGTCACCTTCTGGGTGCTACTTGGCTCGTTCTCTACTGGCTGGAACCTGAGGTCACTAATCCGTGGTGCTTGTGGGGTGGTGAATGTAAGCGTGGTGCCATTGTATTCATTGCCGGCAGCATCAACCGTATTCACCTTAAAGAAGTACTTGTTGCCGTCATCGAGATCACTGAGCACAGAGTCGTACGTTGTCTGGTTTGTAGAGGTGTTGAGTTTAATGAGACCGCCAAAGTCTGCTGTTTTACCATAGTAGATCTTTACTTGATTGGCACCGACAGTGGTGTACTGCAGCGTAGCGTCAGTGAGTCCAACATTGGCAATTGTGACATCGACTACCTCTGGTGGCGGTAGGGTCTCAAAGGCAAGTTCGCTTGAATAGCCAGTGTTGCCGTCTTCATCTGTCCAGCGAGCCTGGTAATAGTAGGTCGTACCAGGACTCAAGCTGGTGAGTTTAATCTCATGATCGGTTGTCTGGGTTGAGTTGTATGACTCAGTTGGCTGGTAGTTACCACTACTGGTACCAAAAGCAATCTTTGAGTCAGAATTTCTGTCCGTTGACCAACGGATTGTAGCTTTGCGTGTTCCAATATCTGAGACGCGTGGTGAGCTGGTCATCTCTGCCGGCTCAGTAAATCTCCCGGTCGGTGTCTCATCCACCGTACTTGAGTAGGCGCCACAGTTATTGGCCGAGTCACAGGCGCTTACCTTGTAGTAGTAGAGTTGCGAGTTCAGCCCGGTATCTACATAGCTCGTGCCACTCGTGCTGCCAGCGAGCGTGAATGTGCTGTTATTAGTCGAACGGTAAACCTTGTATGAGCTGACGCCAGCACCAACGTCTGATGGGGCCTCCCAGCTTATGACGAGACGCCAGTTGCTGGTTGATTTTACACTGGCATCAGCGATGTCTGGATTCTGCGGCATTCCCGGAGCCGTGGTGTTGGCGGTAAACTCAACACTGGCGGCAGTCGCATAGTTTATGCCACCCGACTCATCTTTAGCGACTACATAGAAGGTGTTTGTTCCGGGCTGCGTTGCAAATGGCCCAGCGCTGAGTGATGTCTGGCCGGCATTTGTATACGTGCAGGTTTGCGCGGTTGGTTGGGTGTTGACGGTGTAGCAATAGGTTAGGTTGCTGGCCTGGCCAACAAAGGACGACGGCGCGATCCAACTAAATGCAAATGAGTTACTTGTGTTGGTGTTTGGCGTGACGCTGACGTTTTGCGGGGCAGATGGAGCGCCGGAAGTATTAACCTTCAAAACGGTGGTGACATTGGCGAGTGAGGTATTGCCGGCAGTATCCCAGGTTCTAAAGTAGATGACGTTGTTCCCTTCTTGAATGTCCGCAAAGTCCGGTGTGCTCTGAGTTTTATATGAGCCATCGTTGTCGAGCAGGTCTGAGGCATCTTGATTGCCGCTGTGAGTATCGCCATACCAGGTGCCACCACTGCCAATACGGTATTGCAAGCCTACTACACCGGAGTCATCATCTCTTGGTGCCTCTCCGCCACTTGTCTCCCAGGTGAACGTAGCCTCTTTAGTATTTATGAAGCTCGACGGGCCACTAATAAAGGCTGGATTTGTTGGTGGTGTGTTATCAAATCTAAAGTGGAATGACTCTGAGCTACCGCCAAAGATATTGCCTGCATTATCAATTGCCTTGACGTTAAGGTAGTAGGCATTACTATCGGTGGTGAGCTGCGTGCCGATATAGCCTGCGGTGGCGAGGTTAATCTCTGATGTGGCAATGGCAAATGGACAGACACCCCCGACATCGAGCGGTCCAGTACCAAGAACACCTTTTGTAGTAACAGGATCGGCTGAGCTTGTGGTACCCAGGTAGAGGCAGTAGCCGGCGATGCCAGAGCCACCTATATTATCCTCACCCGCTGTCCAACTGAAGTATGGCGTACTGGCGTTAGTCCAGTCGTTCTCAGCAATGCTATCACCACCGTCACTGTCGTACATCAAAATATTGGATGCATTAGTGGTTGGTATATCCGTATCCCAGGCCGCATACTCAATCGTGATGTCTTCAAATACAGGCGAAAGTCCACCAACTGCTGTCAGTGTTACTTGATATTGAACATATTGCTCGTTATTAGTTATGCAGGTTTGCCCTGTCAGATCGGTACCGCTGGAGAGTGCGGGACAGGTTGAAAAGTCTGGTGCACCGGACATGGTCGCGCTATCACTGGTGCGAACCTTCACCTCTACCCCACCACCAGATGCGCTGTAGGTTAGATTCCCCCAATCTCCACCATATCCAAGGTTAAATATGTTAGAGGTTAACACTCCAGGCGAGTTGTATTTATACAGTGCCATATCATCAACATAAATCGTATTACCCGCTTTAGCTAGCACGCCATAACCTCTCAGCTCATCAGCGCCCGGAACAGTCGCTGACAGTTTATACCATCCTGACCCAACATCTGTAAACGTTGTTGCCAGTGCTTCACCGTTAGCAAACAAGACAGCGTTGCTGTCCGTTACCGCTCCACCGTCTTTGTACACGTAGCCCTCTAGGATATAGGTGCCAGTATCACCGACATTTACTGCTTGTGTCATCGCATTGCCGTCTGCGCCACTCACAAACACATCAACACTTTTATCGCTACCGTTAATTACTGTGTAGTCGGTAATGCCATCGCCGTTTATGTCGGCATTTGCCCCATAATATGCGCCGCTTCTCGTACTGACATCAACCTCGCTTGCAAGACTACCATCTTGATTGTTTTGAAAATACATAAAAACATTACTACCGGTTCTTTGGGCTATCACATCATCATAGCTATCGTTGTTATAGTCGCCCGATATTGAAAACTGGCCGTTATTATTGTTGCTCTGTGAATATCTGGCTTCTGAGTATGGCACACCACTTCCTTGCCCAAAAAACGTGAATGTGTTCCGCTCGCTACTTGGGTAGGAACCAGTATTGCCGGTATACGCTGTCAGAACAATATCATCATAATCGTCATGATTAAG
>JAGQNU010000055.1 GCA_020427905.1 Candidatus Saccharimonadota bacterium
TTGCGGCCAGTACAATTACGTTGGTACCCGTCTCAAAACCATCCATCTCTACAAGTATTTGGTTAAGTGTTTGCTCTCGCTCATCATGACCACCGCCCATTCCGGAGCCACGTCGACGGCCAACAGCATCAATCTCGTCGATGAAGATGATACATGGTGCGTTCTTTTTTGCTTTTGCAAATAAGTCACGTACTCTCGAGGCACCAACACCAACAAACATCTCCACAAACTCGGATCCAGAGATTGAGAAGAATGGTACGCCAGCTTCTCCGGCTACAGCTTTAGCCATCATCGTTTTACCGGTACCTGGGTTTCCGACGAGCAGAACACCCTTAGGTATCTTAGCACCAACACTCTCAAACTTTTTGGGGAACTTGAGAAACTCAACAACTTCTTGGAGATCTTGTTTTGACTCCTGATTGCCCGCGATATCTTTGAAGACAACTTTACTCTTCTCGTTGCCAGCGATACGGGCTTTGCTCTTGCCAAAGCTCATAGCCTGGTTGTTTTGACCCTGTGCCTGACGCATCATAAAGAAGAAGAACCCGAGTATCAAAATCGCAGGAACCAATAGCTGCGCCATGCCCCAAATGATGTCCCCACTATTTGATGGTGGCTCAACATCAAGATTTGCTTTGACTGGATCAATCTTTTGGTCATCTGTCAGCTCAATACCTGATGGATATGAGATCTCAAACTTTTTAGAGGTGACCTCCTCGCCATCGACGTCACGCGTGATCTCCTTTTTGAGCTCGACTTTGAGCGTATCACCAGTTTGTTTGGTTGAGGCGATATCACCGTCGTTCATAGCAGTAATAAAGTCTGAGTACGTCAGAACATTTTTAGTGTACTCATTTTTCGTCAGACCGCTGGTGCCAATAAACAGGCTGGCAATCATGAGTAGAATAATGACAAATAATACAGTCTTGACGGTATTCTTACGATTGCTCGGTTTTTTGGGATTCTTTTTTGGCGCTTTTGCGTCCATTCATCACTCCTTTTTGTACCTTGTTACAGTAGCACAACCTCAGGTGTTTTTAAACTCTGCCAAACGCTCGCCAACAACAATACTCAATGACTTACCAACCTTTAGCATGCTGCCGTTCTGAGCTGTTTTTATAAAGTTTAGTGATCGCTCAATGTGATGTCGCTCTGGATGCCAGTGTGGATCAAGCCGCGTAAGAACTGCATAGAGATACTCAGTACTAACGACTCGCGGCCACATTATTAAGGTATAACGACTACACGCAAGGTGAGTACTGCTCCGTCTTGCGCTTGCAACAAGCCTATCGATTTCGGATTGAATCTCAGGCTTAAGCGCGGCTATCACCGCATTATATGCCAACATTCTCTCAGGAAATTCTGGATGTGCTTTGGTCAGTTTTGGGATCAATGTAAGTCTGATGTAGTTTCTCAAGTAGCTCTCGTCCTGGTTGGTGCTATCCTCGTGCCACTCCAGATTATGTCTCTTGGCATACTCGAGCAAGTCACGTTTTGATCTATCTAGAAGCGGCCTAAAAATATCTTCAGATGATTGCAAGCTCGCCAGGCCACGCCAGCTTGTGCCACGCAGCAAGTTAATAATCATCGTCTCAAGCACGTCGTCCCTATGGTGAGCAGTTACAAGTGTTGCTTTATATTTTTTGCAAAGTTGTCGCAAAAATGTATATCGAGCTTCACGGGCTACCTCTTCACTCGTGTTTTTGCCGAGTGTGCCGTGACCAATCTCATACTGATAGCCGTAGTGCTGAGCTCGCTCCTCGACAAACTGTGCGTCTTGATCTGAGTTATCGCGGATACCATGCTCAAAATGCGCCACGATAATTTGCTCTACGTCTGGGAGCTGAACCTCATCAAGCGCCACCATATCCAGTAGCGCAATCGAATCAACACCCCCACTCACCGCAACAACATAATTCATTGCATTTATTGTATCAGCGATGCGCTATGTGTGGTCGAATTCACTGGCAGCAATTGACGTGAGATTTTGTACATGAATATAAAACTGGGCTGCCTCACTATATCGAGGGATAAATTCCGTATGCCATATACCACATTCAAGCTTTGGCTGCCATCCATGTCGTGGGTTTCCGCCCGTCGCGACCTCATTAAGCCCCTCTTTGTACAGCCTATCCGAGATCTCTTCATTTTGTCCTGAAAAGAGTAGTTGCAGCTCCCTCTTTGCGGCAGCAATTTTGCGCGGCCCTGGAGGACGCTTTGCCAAAACCCACCTACCCACAAATTTATGCTCTGGCATCTTCTCCTGGCTTATCGCAGTTTGATAGAACATATCCTCATCGCTGAGCCACTCACGCCTCTTTATGGGAAATTCGATAATATCAGCCACTGCTAAATCCAAGGGTTAAGGGTAAAAAAATACCGCCTTCCGGCGGTTCGGTACTTTCGTGTGGGTCTAGTATCTCAGGCATACTAGGATTTCATAGTACCATTTCGATCAGTAAACCACAAGCTTATTGTGAGAGTTTTACGCCGACCCACACGCCGAGGAGCCCACCGATGAAGCTACCAAGTATGCTCCAGCCAGACAATGATGCTGCACCAAGTAGCATAGGGATGTACGCCCCGAGCATGCCACCTACGCTGGCGACAAGTATGATTACTCGTTTATCCATGTCTCTATTGTACAAGATGCAGTACTAGTCCGTGTGAGTTCGCTTCAGCTTTGTGAGAAAATCATCTGCGAGCACCTTGTTTGGCGTACCCAAGCATCCGTTAATTGGGCCCTTGCGCCAATCGATCTGCTCGTATGGCGTGCCGTCTAGGTCACACACATGTGCTCCAGCCGCGTGTGCGATCAGTGCGCCGGGCGCAACATCGTAAGGATTAGATGGCGCCGGGAAGGCAACAATATCAATATCACCAAGTGCCAGACGGGTCATCGCGGCACCAACTGATGAGTTCCGGACCTTTCTGGCATGAGGCATCATATTGCGCATTACTCTAAGGTCTGGGATTGCGCCCTTCCACTGGTTCTCCTCAAACCGCTGCACGTCCTCGATTTGTGTTGGAGCATTGCGTTTAGATCTAACAAACAGTGGGTGCTCAGCACGAGGCGTGTAGTACTCTGTCCCAAACTGACTGCTTGCTACGGTTGTGAAAGGTAATTTCTGGAATGGATTATGCACTGCGGAAAGTGTCGGCGTTGTGTCACCGGGTGCAAACGCCGTAATCATTATTGCTGACGTGCACTCCTCGCGGTAGTCGTCCTTATACGCTCGCCAGAATCCGCTGGTACCGTCGATTGGATCTATCAACCATGTCCAGCGCCCATCAGCCTCATCCAAGTCTCCATGATATCCCGGCTCACCCACCGATCGGTTGCACCCCTCCTCGCCCCAAACTAAATCATTGGGGAACATGTGGACAATCTCATCAACAAACATGTCGTTCAGCGCCTGGTCTGCGGTGGTCACTTTTGTACCGTCAGGCTTTAGCTCCATGGTGATTGCACGCTCATTGAACAGTGCGACTCCCGCGTGACCGAGTGCCTCAATTACCTCTTTTATATATGCGTGCCGTCGTTGCAACTCTACTTGATATGATCGTTCCATAGCACCTCCTCACATATGAGTGTGCGGCCACATGAAGCAAAAAGTAAGTAAATTGTTTTACCTACACGAAGTAGTATATTCTGCGGGCTGATTTGGCGTGAGACCCATGGCCTCATCGTAACCATGCATGCGGTTGAAAACCTGAACAGCTTGGCTCGCAGCACCCTTGCGTAGATTATCAATCGCGCTAACAATCGTGGCAGCACAGTTATCGGCAGTCGCCCCTATGTAGCACATGTCTGTTCCTGCACCCGTCTTGAACGTTGGTAGCTCTCCATCGTCTAGTACAGCAACAAAGTCATCGTCTCGATACTCATCCTCGAGTATACCGTGTACCATCTCATCGCATATTCCTTTGGTTGCAAGCTGCGCAGTTATAGTGACGAGCATCCCTCGATACTGGTCGATTGTAGATGGCGCAAAGTTGATCTCATGCCCAAGTGTAAACAACTCCATTTCTCCAACGTGTCGATGTTGGCGCCCAACTGCGTATGGGATTAGGTTGCCGTACTGGACCTCGGGCATCGGCTGGTTGCCACGCCCACTAAAGCCAGACACCGCGTTCACTTGTATACGTGCCTCATGTGCAAGTACACCTGCCTGAACTAGAGGATTGATACCAAGCAGTGTCGCAGTTGGGTAACACCCAGGCATTGCAACTAGCTCAGAGCTCTCGATCTGCCCTGTGTCCCATTCGGGCAGGGCGTATGGCACCGGGAGCAAATCGGGTGCTGGATGGGGAATATCATACCACCGCTCATACTCCTCTGGTGTCGAGAAACGCAAGTCTCCAGATAGATCAATTACCTTTCTGCCTGTCTTCTTGAGGCGTGCTGCTATCTTTGCCGATTCACCGTGTGGGAGCGCAAGGAATGCCGTCTCAATATGGTCAATACCTTTTGGGAATCTCCTCCCAGCCTTCTCAATCTCACCAACCTCTGGGTGGTCCTCGAGAATTCCAACCAGCTCTCTGCCGGCATTCCCGCTCGCACCCCAGACTGCAACTGTTTCACTCATATTACCTATTATATGATATATTCGTACTATGAGCGAACGTATGCTATCAACAGAGTCAACGAGGACCAGAAGACGAGTACAATCAGCTGCGCACATGGCTGCCCAGGCCACATCTCTGCATCGCAGAGTTACGACGCATGATTTTGGCACGTACGATAAACCACAGCCATATCGAGTATTGAACCACCCTCTTTGTCCTGCTGAGGATCAGCCACCATACAAAGCACGGTTACCCAAAAGGGCAATTTTGCCAGGGCTTGTTACGCTTTAAAACTCGACGACTTGTTGTGAGGCGAGGATCTCGGCGTTTTTGACACCCTCGAGCGCAGTCAACTTCATCATGGCATCAGTTTGCTCGTCGCGTTTTTTGAGCTTCACGTTATAGGAGTATTGCAGTGACTTCTGTGCACTTGAGTAGTTTACGTTGATTATCGATATCTCTTTAAAGAGTCCACGCAGCATGGTCTCGAGCTCTTTCTGGTGAATCTTCTTGGCATCGATCGTGAGATACAACACTTGCTCAAGCTTGATCATGGAGCCGAAGTTAAGCGCATCGAGCAGCAACGCACTGATCACAATAATGAGCGTACTCAGAATCGCGAGCGTATAGCCATTTGATCCAACAGATAAACCAACCACGAGTGCGAGAAAGATGAAAGCTGTGTCCTTAGGGTCCTTCACCGCGGTTCTGAACCTTATCAGCGTAAACGCACCGAGCAGCGTGAAGGCTTTGGCCAAGTTGCCACCAATCACCATCATCACAAACGCAACAATCATGGTAATGAGTACGATTGAGTATGCGTAGGAGACCGAGTACGAGACTCCTTTATGCACTTTTTTATAGGTTTTGGCGATCACCACACCAAGCACGAGTGCTAACAGTAAGTTGATCGCAACTATAGGTGCGTTGTTGAGTGTGCCTGACTGCACGGAATCAGTAATAAGTTGTTCTAGATTAAACTGCATATGCTTGTATCTAAATTAACAGATAATGCGAAATAACTGAATCACAATATTTTGATACCGGTTGCGATGTCAGGTTGTAGCGCTTTACGAGATAGTCAACAAAATGTGGCA
>JAGQNU010000056.1 GCA_020427905.1 Candidatus Saccharimonadota bacterium
CAGTAAGGGTGCACTTGATATTGATACACTTGGTGAGAAGAATGTCGAGGCTTTGGTTGATGCAGGACTTGTGAATGATCTCGCTGATATGTACACACTGACGAAAGATCAGGTCTTGGAGCTTGAGCGATTTGCAGATATTTCAGCACAGAACCTGGTCGATGCAATTGCTGCAGCCAAAACACCACCACTTGAGCGCTTCATCTTTGGGCTTGGCATTAGGCATGTCGGTCAACAAACGGCGATTGATCTAGCTGAGCGATACGGCTCGGTAGAGAAGCTCCAAGCGGCGACACTCAATGATTTACTCGCTATAGAAGGCGTTGGTGAGGTAGTGGCGGAGTCTATCGCGGCTTGGTTTAGTGATGAGGATAACGTGAGTCTGCTCGACAAGTTCACGGAGCTTGGTGTACAACCACAGTTTGAATCAAAATCTGAGGGTAAGCTCGCCGGTAAGAGTTTTGTCATCACCGGCACACTTAAAGAGATGAGCCGAGATCAGGCTGCAGATAAAATCAGAGCACTTGGCGGTACATTCCAATCCTCAGTTGGTAAGGGCACGACATATCTTGTTGCCGGCGGAAAAGTTGGCGCCAGTAAACTCGCCAAAGCACAGAAGTTCGGCACCGAAGTTATTGACGAGCAAACACTCACAGATATGCTACAATCTTGATATATACAGTAACCTGGAGGTCCCGTGAGGAGTAAAGTGAACCAGGGTGGAGAGTTTTTAAAAAGTGAATATATTACATCTGTTGGTTGTGCATATGACCCTGATCTGAGGTCATTAGCTCCTGATTACGTACAGCATGCACTGACAGAGTATTTTGATCATCAGGACTACTGGGCCGGAGCAGTCGAAGATGCGGCTACGGCCGAACAGCAATACGTCGACTTGATGGGTGTAAGTTCAAGGGACACGATCAACGTAGGCTCGAGGTTGTTTCCTGATGTACTGGCAACTGGTTATGGTAAGACCCTAGCTGCACAAAAGGCTGAAGCAGCGGAGCGAGAGCTCAGAGTGGCAGCGGACGCTGTTAGTGAGTCAGCGCTCGATTGGAGTAAGTCTGATGTTGAATATGCAGTCTGGAATTCGCTTGCTCGTCGAGGCGGTAGTTTTGAAGCATCCCCACTAAACCTACTTGATTATGCGTCTGAAGCATGGTCACTGATTGAGTCCGCTAGACAGAAGGCAAGCGAACCACTTATTGTTGTACGCAAGCGGTTCCCACAAGGGCGTTCACCAGGTGCAGGCGAATCTGAATCTGTTGGATTCTCTGATGTGCTCGTGGCAGACAGATTTAAGTTTGCAATGGGCAAGGCAGGTGAGCTCGATATCGTGCTCGGGGGTGTGGAAAGAGCAAAATTTGAGGAGTATCGCAACGTCTCCTATGGTGGCCGCCGAGGACTTATTGGTAGTGCGCGCTGGGAGCAGGTTTGGGCAGTGCCTACTGACCGTGCGGGTGGCCAAGAGATTGTAGTTGAGGAGTACAACTCATTCGTGTTACCAGATGTTCTGGGTAGAGATTTCCAGCGAAGATACTCAATCCTGAAAACCCTTGGTAATCTCGCTGGCTCTGAGGTAGTCGCTGATCAATTAGGTATAAAAGAGTATGTTAGTGGTGGGGACATTGTGTTCTCTGGTCTTGGCGATGCACGCAGTAGTGGAGAGCGACAGATAGGATTTGTCTCTGGCTCTGATGACCCAAGCATAGCTTTGGCTGAAGTACTCACAGATGATGAAGTAGATAACTCGCATGCTAATTGGACCAGCAACTTACAATTGGCACTAGAAGCTTTGGAGAATCATACACGCACACGCAAGAGAGGTACATTACTAAAAAGTGCAGCGGCTGCAGCCGATCAGGACGATTTCTGGGGTTAATAGGGTTTAATCTATAGATCACATTGTAAGTAGTTGGTAGGCGGTAAGGGCAGAGGCAAGTTGGTGGACTCGCACAATTGGGTTGCCATCAAGTGTTGGCTCAGCGCATCTGCCAAACCACCAGCCCATGAGCAGAAGTGCGTGGTCAGGGTTAAAGTACTGATCGAGATATGGCGACACGTCATGGCCTGCTTTGGCGAGATCGATGAGCAGCATGGTGGCATCGGAGTTCTTCCATCCTACGTCAGCCCAGCTGAGGTCTATGTTCTTAACACCTCTGTCTGGGTGCCAGGCAATGTTTGCTTGCCGTGCATCATGGTGTGTAAGATACAGCGGACGCGCGACATCATACAACTTCTGGCCTTCAGCAGAGAACGATGCGATTGCATCTAGCGCCTCATCCATGACTGCCTCGGTTGACTCGTGGAGCTCTGGTCGGAGCTTCTCGCTGGCAATACGCACCTTATCTATCTGTTCCGGTGTCAGATATTGCCACCCCTCCTGCATATAGACTTGCATGATCCGTTTGGGGAAGAAGTATTCTTCTGGAGGAAGCGGTAGAGACTGGAGTTCATCAAAACTTGCGAGCACGCTGCGCACGTAGGCATCAAATAATTCAGGATCGTCACGTGGTGCCCGCCAGTACCAACCATGCTCAACGGGCAAACCCTCAATCATGAGATAGCTATCATTTATAAATCGCGAGGTTGCTGGAGTGCTTGTATAACCAATATCAAGTAGGTAGGTGAATAGCATGTGCTCCTTCAACAAATATTGCTGCGCATGGGTGGCACGTTCATCTTCGGTAAACAAAGAGCTGTCTTGGCCTTTGATAAAGTAGACATGTCCGTCATCAGTCTCAGCAAACAAACGACGATAGGCCATGTGGCCACCACGAGCATCACTAAAACGCACACGCTCGACTGGAAGGTCGAGCTCGCGCGCTATTGCAATGTGGTGTGGTTGCTCCATAACAACTCCTTTGTCATTCAGGGATTCCATATGCATGTATCTCCCTCAATAATACGCCATGAGAGCCATGTAGCGTATTCTCTATGCCAGACAAAGGGAACCAGCCAGCGCCACTCACTTCCGCTGGGTCAATTAAAGGAGCCATACGTCTCGGTACTTTATAGAGTAGTGCCGTCGTCTCAGCCCATGCATATGCGGTTGTTCTGGTGTCTGCAACTACACCGTCGTATAGCACTGCTTCTGGCTCACCAACTGTAATGCCACCTTCTTCAAACGCTTCACGCCGTCCGGCCTCGTCAGCTGTCTCGCCCGGATCAATGAAGCCACCAGGAAATGCCCAGAGCCCATTGTCATTTCTTCTTACCAAAAACACGTAGGGCTGGTCTTCTGTGGCAATAATAATGGGATCTGCAGTGCGATTTGGGCCCATGCTCCAGTACTCGCCAGTACCGGTTACGACGCCAACTTTAGGATTTGACAACATCTCAGCGAGCCATGGGTGCAGTGGTCGACCATGTACGTCAAATGTATAGCCTTGCATCGCGAGTAGCCGTCTCTCATCATCACTCAACTGCTGCTTTAGTTTCTTGTAGCCAGCATCCCATGGACCCTCAGGAAGACGAGTGATACCGCCAGTTGCCAGTTGGGGTGCGACAACTGGGTCATCTGCCGTTAGCCTTATCTCTGGATAGCCAGGGTAAGTAGGTAGCGATTCAATCGTATTGAATAAAGCCTGCTTCAAAAACTTCTCAATATCTGTTTTGGGTGATCTCTCCGACATATGCGTTGCTTATTCTTCTAGACCATAGCGGGCCATCACCTCACCAATTTTTACGGCAGTGGACTTGCTGAATACCGCCTTTTCACCACGCTCAATGAGCGGCAGGGCTTGTAGATATTGGGCGGCTCGTCGTTGCTGGGCCTCTTTAATCGTTGATTGTGGTTGAAGCTCACCATTTTGATACATAAGCTGCATCAGATTTTCGTCTTCAGTCACTTCATCAAGCTGTGCTATAGTACGTACTCCATCAATATATGCGACAGTTGGACGACCGGGAATTGAGTGCTTTCCAGGGCTATTAGAGAACTTCATACTTGGCACCATGGCTCCATCTGTATCCTCATACTCTGAAAGCTTGAATCCAGTAGAGGCGTCGCTACGCCGAGTATCGTTTGCCACTATTAGGCCACCAGCACCATGTGCGGCACGAGCTCGCTGGTCGTCTCTGAGATCCTGCTCAATATCTGTGATGTCTAGCAAATCATCCAAACCCTCAACTGTAGCTTTATCAAGCACGGGGTCTGTAAAGCCACGTGCCTCACACTCCTTTAGGTAGTACTTCACCTGCTCTTTAACATCACCGCTATCAAGACGAACGTAGATCTTCTTGCCTGTGTCCCGGTATTCATCCTTGAGCTCAAGAGATAGATTTAGACCGTCATAGCTGTCAACTAAATCGACAAGTAGAGATACTGAATCAAGGTTTTCAATTGCGTGCCTGAACGCTGCTTCAACTGAAGGAAAGCGTTGTACATATCTGTGGCCAATAGTGCCTACCGGCATTACATCTTCAAATACTGCTGCACCCGCGTCGTTGCTTGTCAGGTTGAGACTTCCGCCTACTTGCATAGCCTTTACGGCGGCTAAGTGTGTAATCTCCTGGGGCACACCTCGCTTTCCTACCTCGATGAATCTGCTTGCGTCGCCAATTGCTTTATATATCTCGTGCGCCTTAGTGGCAACAAGCGTAGAGTAGAACGGGCGATGGAAGACGTGCTCAAAGTGCGCAACGAGTTCACCTGGCCCAGTTACACTAATGATTGGTTCACCGGGCAGCGCAACGCTTCCATCGGGCATGGCGTGAATCTCAAACGGTAACTTGCCATCGTATTCGTCAACCACTGCTTGCCACATCTCTTTATTGAACATATCTATACCTTTGTCGGCATAGAACGCTTCAGCAAAGTCTAGCTCCTCTTGGGTTATAGGTTGGCTTGTTAGCTCTGCTACTGCATCTTCAACACCTGATACCACAAGATAATTAAAGGGTGAGCGACGCATTTGCAGAGTATAGGTCTCTTGCTCTCGCCAACCCTCCGGTCCGCGCAGGAAGTTCATAGTACGGTTATACGTGTCCGTATTAATAACACGATTTTTAGCCGCGATTTCCATTCTTTGCCAATCGGGAAGTGTCTTAAACTCCTCGTAGGTGATCGTTCGTTCAAATTGTCCAAGCTCTTCCATGATTTCTCCTTTCTATGCGGCGTTAAGTATTTCTTCGGTTGTTGCTAGCCTGATGCCGAGTGCTGCCATTGCATCCAGGCTCTTCTGTCGGTTCTCGGGTAGTACCGCCTCAACTGCGTCAGTAGCTACAGTTACATTGAAGCCCGCTGCGTTAAGGTCTACTGCAGTTGAGTCAAGACATAGCTTATTTTCATCACCGTCCCCAAGTGCCAGCCCGACAGCTACTACTTCTTCTACGCCTTGCTGTCGCAAAAAGTCCGGCAAAAGTTGTGCTGTCGTCACTTCATCGGCAAGTGCACCTGTATAACTTGTGTCATCTGCTGGATCATCGATTGCTTCTTTGCCTTTACGGAACGTATACGCAATCGTATCGTCCTGTGCGACAAGCAGATCAGGCGCCAACTCTGCGCCGGGTGTACCAGCAACGCAGTGTGCTGGCCAGGTGTTCACAAAGTTTGGTTCATCAGAGAAGTGGGCTGTATGTGCTGGGTGCCAGTCCTGAGTGGTTGCGATTAGCTGATCTTGAGCCTGAAAGTAGCGGGTGAGTGCGTTAATAGGTGCAACAATAGCCTCACCGCCGTCAACTCCGAGTTCACCAAAACCGGGTAGACCAAGACGTTCTCCCTCATACGCAGGCATAAACCCTCGTTGCGCATCTACTATTACCAGTGCTTTTTTTACTTGTTCCATAATATCTCTCCTTTATTACTTAGTGTGTAAAATACACTTACACTACACTCAGTGTATAAAGTAGTAATTGTATTGTCAACACTAATTATGTATACTTAGGGTAGTTCTGTATATTAACAGATGTAAACTTAAGAATTCGAGCACAACTAATGAAGACTAAATTACAACATATAGGCGAGCAATTGTTGCCGGTAATTGCATACGGTGACGCTGCTGGTTTACCGGTTGAGACTCGTTCAGCAGAGGAAATCGCCGATCTCTATGGGTATGTAGACTCACTACTACTCACAGACGATAACCCGTACTTCTCAGGTGTGTATGAGCCTGGTATGTGGAGTGACGACACGCAACTCAGCATGGCAATAATTCGTGGCTTGATACGCGCACACGACTTCAGTTTAGAGATGATTGCCGATGAACACGTTCGAGAGTATAAAGACACACCAACCGTGATGCGTAAAGGAAGACTGAGAAGACGTGGTTGGGGTAAGGGTACAGAGGAGAGCATCCATAGAGTAATGTCGGGTATGTCACCATACAAGAGTGGTAGCCCTATCAGTACTGGTAATGGTGTCATCATGAAACTCGCACCGCTTGCGTATTGGCAGTATGCACAAGGCGTTGAGGATCGAGTACGACACGACCAATACGACCAATTAACAAGCATGACGCATGATACAGATATCGCACGCATCTGTACACGAGTGCACGGAGACGCACTGTGTCGTACTTTAGATACAGGGAGTGTTTTCGAGCTCGGAGACTTTGTCCTCAGTCGTGCCTTAGATCATGAGGAGGTATTTGGCGGTGCAAATACAGATACATCCGATGCGCTCAGCTACTTAGCCAATAGTGAGCCAAGCAGAGAGGATATATTAGAGAAAACAGATGCAAAGGGGTTCTACGTCCCACAAACCCTTGCAATGGTGTACGGAAACGTTATTGTGAACACAGGTAATTTTGCGAACGTCGTATACGGTGCGGTTAACCTCGGTGGCGATACCGATAGTATTGCTTCTGTCTCTGGAGCGATTGAGCTTTTTGCGCAGTCAGAAGTGGCGCTACCTGATGATGCTGAGTTACTAGTAAATCTTAGTGAGCTTCAACAACTCAGTAGGCGTTTTAGTCTACTGGCAATAAACTAGATTATTGTAGAATTAACAATTACTATAGACACACGTATTAGTAAGTGTATTATAAACAATAACAGTGTGTGTATGTAAGATATATCCACTGTGCAACTTCACAATTCAAAACGTTGACAAATCACGCTTTCTCTGTAATAATCACGTACGAAAACAACGTGAGCGGATAAGTGGGCACCCTCAGAGGTGAGGCTGTTTGTTCGTTAACAACTCGGAAAACAAGGAGGAGGTGAGAACCTCATGACAAATGATCCGATGACCTTGGATCACGACGGAGTGCACTACAGCGTTGGGAAGCTGCGCAAGCAGACCACCGACTACCGTCTCTACCTCTGCACTGAGGTGGCAACGGGTCGGCTGTGTTTGCTGCAGATTCCGAGCGACGTATCTGGTAACGGCAATCTTGATCGAGCACAGTTCATTCTGGGTTTGCTCAAAGATGCTGCTGCCGAGTACGAGGAGTTGTACCTCGCCGATGGTGGCTCGACGCCACTGAGCTACGACCGACTGTTTCCGCAGGTGGTCGACAGCTTTGTAGTTGCTGAGCAAGATGCCAGGCGTGTCAACATCTTGGCGTTTACGGACGTCGAGACTGATCAGTTGTTCCCCCTCTCCAACGTTGAGCGGGCACGACAACGTGTTGATTTGAGGTCGAGTGCATGGGTGCTTGGGCGGTTGTTGAAGCTGCTCGCGTTCACCCATGAGCAAGGCATCACCATCAACGATCTGGATGCTCGGAACGTCCTTCTGTGGGCGGACCAGCACTTTGCGTTGGTGCTCAATTGGGCGTCTGCACGCACTTATCTGGGAGAGATCCCGGCAACGGACGTGCAGGCTGACATCAGCCAAGTGGCACGTACCATCTTCACTGCCATCGGTGGTGACGCTGATACGGGTGTCTACGAGTACGACGCTGGCGATGAAGATCGTCAGTACATCGAGTTCATCCAGAGCTTGATGTCCAGGAGCACGAGTCCAGGTAACGCTTACGCAGCGCATCACCAGCTCTACGAGCTGATTAATGTGTTGTGGGGGCGCGAATTCAGACCCTTCAAGACCCTGCCGCGCTAGCGGCCAACAGAAAGAGAGGCCCTCATGGGCAGTAGAACATTCACGCGTACTGCGTTTGACGATTCACTTCGTATGCGCAGTATCTCCACGAGTCACGCGTCGCGTGCGGGCGAGGAGACGGTTCGCAACACAGGCAAGCTGGACCCCTTGGTGGATCCTGCTGAGTTCGGTGTTGTCCGTCGTTCGTTGGTGCGGTTCGACGATCGCCCTGACGGTACGCTCGAGATGACGATGGGTTGCTCCATGCCGATCGAGTGTCGGCTGGACAGCACTGGGAGCGTTGGTCGCACCAACGTGAACAACGCCATGAAGGTCCTCCCGGACTTGTACGAGCTCTGCTCGGGCGTTCTTCCTGGGTACGACGTCCACGTGGCCATCGGCATCTTCGGTGACTGCAGGGACCAGTTCGTGCTCAATCGACCGCAGTACGAGATGGAGGCTGACAAGATCGTCAACCAGTTGTCCCTGATGAACCCCGAGAACGGTGGTTGGGGCAACGGGCATGAGGATCCTCAGTACGGGTTGTTCGGAGGCGCCTACCTGGTGGCGGCATATGCCAATGCCATCGGGCTCAAGCGCTACGACTTCACCATCTCGGACGAGCCGGCTCAGCCGATGCTCAGCGAGGGGCAGCTCACGCGGATCTTCGGCCCTGAGGTGTTCGCCAAGTGCCGCACCAACGGGTTCAACATCGATCCCAACGATCTGCCAACCACCAACGAGGTGGTCCAGGATCTGTTGAAGCAGGCGCATGCCTTCTTCCTGCAGTTCGGAGCGCAATATCACAACACCAACTCGTTCTGGGTGGACCTGATGGGTCCGGAACGTGTCGTGCAGGTGCCTCGCATCGAGGTGGTCCCGCAGATGCAGGCCGTGATCGTTGGGCTCACCGAGGGCACCTTGGCGTTGGATCAGGTTCCCGATTTCTTGGTCGAGCAGAAGCTCGATCGAGACGTCATCAAGCAGATCCAGCGATCGGTGGCCAACATCCCGATCGGTGCGCAGGTACCGCTCAGGCAGGCCATCATCGATGCGGGTCACGAGATCCCCAAGGCGGGTGATGTGTTCCGCGTCAAGCCCGACGTCTTCAGTCGAGAGAATCTGTGGCCGCTGACGGCCGAGGAGCTCGCTGAGCTCCCGGCGGTCGAGGTCACGGATGACTCGCCTGTCATCAGCGACGACTGGCTCTGATCAGTCGTCGGTCATCGACCCTAGAGAGAGGTGCTGACATGACCCACAAGGTCTACGTCGTCACCGATCTCGGGGTCGGTGACGGTGGCAAAGGTGGTGTGGTGCATAGGGTAGCAACTATGCAGCGCGCCCACACGATCATCAAGCGTGGTGGCGCGCAAGGAAGCCACGGTGTTCGCACCTCGAGAGGCGAGACGTTCGCGTTTAGCCAATGGGGGTGTGCAACATTTGAGGGAATCCCAACACATTTGTCTAATCAGATGGTGGTCTCTCCCGAGGGGCTGCTTAATGAGGCAGATGCGCTACGTTATGACGGTGGTATCTACGACCCATTCAGCATGCTGAGTGTGGACGAGGAGGCACTGTGTGCAACGCCGTTTGACGGCATTGCATCACGCATTAAGGAGTTGGCGCTTGGTGATACTCCACGTGGCACCGTCGGTTCTGGCGTAGGTCAGGCATACCGGCGATATCGCGTGGATCCATCGAGTGCAATTCTGGTCCGAGATCTGAGGGGCTCTGAGCTACGGGACAAGCTCGCGTTCAACCGCTTGCTTGTGCAGAACGAGCTCCAGTACATCATCGAGTACGAGTACGATCCCGAGGATCGTGCCACACTCGCCGAGGAGGTTCGCCTCCTCTACGATGATGGGTTCTTGGACTATGTCGTTGAGCGGTTTGAGCAGGCTGCACAGCTTGCTCGCATCGTTCCTCACGACTACCTGGCTGGAGCAATCCTGGGCCAGGAGGGCGTGGCGGTAGTAGAAACCTCCCATGGGGTGTTATCTGACCGCGAGGTTGGATTTCATCCACATACGAGCGCTCTGAGAACGCTGCCGCGCTTTACGCAAGGCATCTTTGACGAGTGCGGGTATGACGGGCAGGTTGTAAACCTTGGCATTACACGGGCCTACGGAATCCGTCATGGAGCCGGGCCGATGCCAACTGATGATCCAAACATGGCTGAGCAACTGCTTCCAGGCAGTCACAAGGACGAGAACCGATATCAGGGTCGAGTCCGTGTGGGTGCATTGGATCTGGTGTTGCTACGATACGCCCTTGCGGCGTGTGGTGGTGCGGCTGCGTACGATGGCTTGGCCATCACGTGGTTTGATCAGCTTGTTGAGAACGGATCATGGCCAGTGTGTCATCGCTATCGCCAGGGCGCAGAGGACCTCGAGTTCTTTACTCCTGATGGTGATATCAGGCTTGGGGGTAGCCAGGAGCATCAAGCTGCTCTTGCGCAGGCTCTCCAAGCGTGCGAACCAGAAGTGGTGTCAGCACCTATCGATGACAGTGTAAGTATGGATGAGCTCTACGCTCTCTGTGCTCGCACGTTTGAAGAGGCCCTGGAAGTACCGGTTCGAATGGTTTCATTCGGGCCGACGGAAGAGCACAAGCTCTGTAAGTAATACCGCATCAACCCACTCATCAACAGAAAGAGGTACGGACATGGCCGACCAGGCCCCTGACCCCACCGAACCGTCCGTGGAGGCCCCCGAGGCCACCGCGGACCCGACCCCCGCCGACCCCGTGTCGGCTCCCACCGTGGATGGCGACCCGGTCGTCGTCAAGCTCACCGAGCTCGGCGTCGAGCCCGACGTCATCGTGGAGATCCAGAACACCCTTGGCGTGTCGTCGGTCGACGACCTGTCGTCGCTGGCCGAGAAGGACCTCATCGAGGTTGGCATGAAGGTGGTGCCGGCCCGCAAGCTGGTCGCTGCCTTCGCCCCTGTGGCGAGCACCACCGATACCGCTGCGTTCACTGCGGCGGCGCTGGACAACCTGCCGAAGGTCCCGGACGACGGGCCCTGGCTGGATGCCCTCAAGGCAGGTGGTGTCCGACGTGTCGACCAGTCGACGGTCATCTCGGCCATCCGTGCGGGGCTCGCCTCGCGTGTCGGCCTGTTCGGCGTCACCGCCAAGCTGGCGGCTGCCATGGAGGAGTACGCCAAGCTCAACGACGAGCCCGTCGACGAGCAGTTCTACACCCTCCAGAACCGGCTCACCCAGCGCAACTATGCGGAGATCTTCGCGGCGTTGCCCGGGTTCAACGGTCGCATGGTGACCGAGTCGCGCAAGAAGGAGCTGTTCAGCCGGATCAACGACTACCTGTGGCCGGCGATCATCGACTTCTACCAGCAGCTGGACACGTGGTACAAGGGCTGGATCGAGAACGCGGGCAACCCGCTCAACCTCCTGCCCCTGCTGGCCGGCGGCACGGCGGGTGGTGTCATGCCTCCGGGCATGATGGCCGCTCCCGACACCGGGATCCTGCGTGATCACGCCGATGCCATCAACGACGCCATCAACAAGGTGTTCGCCGGTACCGGGGTGCAGATCGCTGCTGCGGTGGCGTACGACGCCAACGAGATCAAGAAGTCGCTGGAGGACCCCGGTCTTCCGGCGCTGATCGGTGCAGCCAACCGTGACCAGATGCTCAAGCTGCTGGAGGTCGCGGTCCCAGCCACCTACCCTCGGCTGGAGATCAACCTGACCCGCTTCGTGCTTGCCACGATGCAGGTCAACGATCAGCCGGCAGGCGACGAGGAGCTTCGGTTCTTCGGTTCGCTGTACACCCTCGGCCAGCAGATCCCCTGGGGTCAGCTGGGCGTGGGTGGCGGCACGTTCCAGGGTGTCGCGGGCAACCGGCTCTGAACCCCTGGATGTAACCCATAAGAGTGGGCCCGGCGCAGCAACGAGGCTGCAGCCGGGCCCACTAGGGCTGAGGACCCTTTGATGCAACACAAGTTGTTGCGCGGGGTCCTCTTTAAATACCAAAAATTAATGTAGTTGTGGCACAAAAACTGTTTGAAGATACGTGGCGGTAGCCAACCGTCGGTAGCCTGCATCCCAAAATACGCTATCTCCATCTACTGCTGCTTTATGCTCCCACTCAGGTGTACCCTGTGGTGGCATATGGCGACGGTATCCTTTGTGCATAAGTCTGTATTGCAGATAGTCTTGCTCTAAGCGCTCCAAAATAAATCCTCTATCTAGAGTATTGGGGTCTACGGCATCACTTGCAAAGAAGTATCCTGGTAACAATTTACTTTGCACAGTCTGAATTGTAGAATCCTCCCCAATGTAGACAGTGTTAAATATCAAATGGCTCCAGTATGGATCGGCAGTGTGCGGCTCGCCATCTTTAAAATCATGTATCGAGTAGTAGCCTTGCTGCTCTTGGAGCCAAATCAATATCGGTTGCTCTTCACCGTAATACGCAAACAATTGTGTGATTGCCTCGGTAATCTCTCCACGTCTACCCAACGGGGTTTCTGGTGCAATAAATAGCGTAATATCAACATCTGAGTTTGGTTCTCCATAGCCTTTGACACGTGAGCCACCAAGCGCGGCCATTTGCAGTACATGCTTACCAATTTCTGGCAATTTTCTGACGTTTTGAAGAAGTGTTGTGGCGTGGGCTATCTCGCGGGCTAAATCGGTCTCAGGAGATACGTGTGATCGTAAGTTTGAGAAATAAATCCCCAGATCTGAGACAGCAGAGTAGTCGAGTGCCCCGACAGACACCATGTGACGGATAGTTTTGTTTACTTGCTCACGTGAATCAGCATCGAGCTCGCTATCTGAGAGTAGCGTACGAACATCAGCTACAACTTGCTCACGACTAATGTCTCCTTTGTGTATGACGGCATGTTGTCGTAGCGACTCGAGATATACTCGGTTATGGAGTGGTGATTTATTGAAAAGGGCGTTGCGCAATCTTGGTGCAGTTAATTCACCTGATTGTAAAAGTTGGGTCAAATCACCTGCAGTTATCTCAACAAACTGCAGTAGTTTTTGTTGGATGAGCCACCAGCGTCGTCTTGGCGGAAGATCACATGGGAGCTCTTGGTGTTCATCTGATAACATTGCCTTGATAGAGCGAATAATGCCAGTAAAGCTCTGCGGGTGTGCTGACTCGCTATTATCCTCAGGGATGAGGTTATCTGGACTTGATTCAACCTGCCCCATATCACCGAGTACCATAAGTGCTTCATCTATACTTTGTTTGAGTACAGGATCTGAAATCGTACGAGCGAAGTTTTGTATCTGCTCTGCTTTTATCCACCCGTGATCAACGAGTATGGGTATCAGGTGGGCAGCCTTCACGACACGAGGCATAGACTCATCCTCTAATTCAGCCTCAGATACATCGCCATCAACAAAATTTGCCCTCACGTCTTGTGTACTCAAAAGTTGTTGCCAGGCATCAAGGTAACTTTCGCGGAAGCTTGAAACAGCTGAATCGAGTTCAGGATCATCGGTCTCCCAATCTGCATGTGGCAGTAACTCAAACGGAAGATACAACGCAAGGCGCTGGTAGCTCGTGTCGGATAGTACATCCGACAGCGCCGAGAACATACTAATAGCTTCATTGTGGGTAACCTCACCATTTGTAATGAGACTTTCAATCGGATCTCCTGATTTCGCTTTGTCTAGCACTGTTTCAACAGTGAGTAATTGCTCGCGTCGCTGCACAGCCTGGGCGTACAACTCAGGATTATGTGGCCATTGTTCCTGTAGATAATCACTGTCTATCAGTGACTCTGCTATTGGCCTATACACTATAAGTCGTGATTTATCACCAGTGTACATCTCATCGTTCATGTATAATATTATACAACTTATACAAATAAATAGCAATTATTTTAAACCAATCCATAAGAACACTGATTGGTCTACGAAGCCGCCACTGAGCCTGAATGCGAAAGGTCCATCCTGAAAATATTGAAATTGTTTCATTATTGTTACATAATAGAGTGCATGGAAAGACTTTACTACACAGTACAAACAGCCGAGGAAGCTCTTGACGA
>JAGQNU010000057.1 GCA_020427905.1 Candidatus Saccharimonadota bacterium
CAGCTGGCTTGACAACCGACAAGCTGAGGGTAATTCTTGAGATTAATATCGCGTATATTGCGGATCTTGAGCCACATCTTGTTTAGATCCTCTCCTAGACGTTACGTTACAAAAAACTCCCCGAGCTGGAGGCGGCTATAGCAAAGCTACCCGATCAGATGATCGACAAGACTGTTGCACCACTAATGAGTCTCTCCAGTGTTATACGCGAGAGTTTGCAGTTTGCACTCAAACAAGATGAGGGCACCAACAAAACTAAACACACTGGTAAATGGAAGTCTGATTGGATGCAAACCGTTAATGGCATCAAAGGTATGCACAAGCAACGACGCGCCAATAACAAGTGGTTGGCCTTGGCTGATATCTACGGCACCTACCGCAACGAGCTGCACCACCGCGGTTACTACGATTACGCCGACATGCTTCTTGAGGTTATTGTGCAGTTGGAGCAGAATGCTGATTTGCGTAGTGACATACAAGAACGCTTTAACTACGTGCTTGTTGACGAGTTTCAAGACAGCAACGCCGCACAACTACGGTTAGCACACTTAATTGCAGATCATCACACCGCCAACAATAGGCCAAACATCATGGCCGTCGGTGATGATGATCAGAGCATTTACGGCTTTAATGGAGCTGAACTTAATAACATGCTGCACTTTAATAGGACTTATGATAATGTTCAAACAATCGTACTCACCGAGAACTACCGATCCACGCAGGCCATTCTCGATAGCGCCGAAACCATAATCGATCACTGTGAAGACAGGCTTGTGCACCGACTTGATACTATCAGTAAGCAGCTAACAGCAAAGAACAACAACGTGCCACCTGGCACAATCAGTCACCTAGTATTTAAAGACCCCGACCACCAACTAAATAGCGTGGCCAAACGCGTAGGTCGATTGTTTGCGGAAAACACTGGTTCAGTTGCCGTACTTGCCAGATCTCACGACAGTCTTGTGGCGCTTGCCAGTATCTTAAACAATCACAATGTACCAATACGCTACGAGCGCGATCAAAACATACTTGAGCTTGATATTGTACAGCAGATCATCGAGCTGAGTCGGGTTCTCAATGGCATTAACACAGGGGATGTTGATGGGGTTAATCTAGCGCTCTCTCGCACACTCGCACATCCAATGTGGGGTCTTGACGCTGAGCTTATCTGGCGGATAGCACGAGACAATCGCTCTCATGGAGATTGGCTCACAAGTCTCACCAAATACACAGAGACCACAGACATCAAGCCGTGGCTTAGTTGGCTAGCAGAGTACGCACAGAGGGAACACTTCTTTGCCACACTTGAGCACCTTGTCGGTATTCGCACCTCAGAGGATGGATTTAGGAGCCCAATATATCGGTACTTTATTGGCGAGGGGGGGAGCCCCAAGCTCGAGTCGCTCCGATCACTCTCAGCGCTACGACTCATCCGATCGCACGTCTACGAGTTCACCCACGAGAGGCGTTCACAGCTAGACGATTTTCTACAGTTGGCTGACACGTTAGCTGCTAACAACATCACTCTCTCAGACCAATCAGTGTTTGTAAGTGGTGAGCGAGCAGTTGAGCTGCTCTCCGTCCACAAAGCTAAGGGGCTGGAGTTTGATGCCGTATTTATTATTGACTGTCAGGACGATGACTGGAAACCTAGGACCAGCAAGAACAAACCTCCTGCCAACTTACCGCTACAACCACCGCTTGAAACTATGGATGATTATGCACGACTCATGTATGTTGCCAGTACCCGTGCTAAAAGTAATCTGTACCTCACGAGCTATGATCACAACCGAGCAGGCGAGGATACCCTTGCCACTCCATTGATTGCCAGCATCAGTACTGAGCATATTGGATTAGAAGGAGCACCTGAGTCAATCTTGATACTCGAAGAGGCTCTCAGGTGGCCTCGGCTTACTGTCACAAAGGAGAAGTTGCTCCTCACCGAGCAGCTTGAGTCATTCACACTTAACGCTACTAATCTCATAAACTTTTTAGACGTATCCGGCGGCGGCCCGCAACTGTTTCTTGAGCGTAATTTACTAAAGCTACCAACAGGGAAGAGTACCTACATGAGTCATGGTACCGCGATGCATGCAGCACTCGAGCGCGCCCAGAAGCTCGTCAACCGCGATGCATTTGGCCTTGATGTCATAAAAGCCGAGTACCAAAGATCTTTAGAGCGAGAACACCTACCGATCAATGAAGAGTTGCTACAACTCGAGGAGGGCTATAAAGCACTCGACAGGCTATTCTCAACCCATAATTACCAGCTTTTGAAGGGAAGTGCGCCCGAAAGAAGCCTCAGCGATATTACTGTTGGTGATGCAACTATCAGCGGCAAACTTGATCGAATTGACTTCTTGGACGATACCACTATCAGAATCGTCGACTATAAAACAGGTAAACCCTTGACGAGCTTTGAAACCAAAGACAAAACCAAGGAGATAAAAGCCTGGAAGTACAAGTTGCAACTCACACTTTATGCACTGCTTGCGCATAACTCGACCACCCTCAAACAATACACTGCTGTCATTGGTCAAATGGCGTTCATAGAGGCAAATGCTCAGAAGGAAATCACACTAGAGTATCGACCAACACCTGAAGATATCGAGCGCCTAGCACAAGTTATTAATGCTGTTTGGCTCAAAGTTAAAAACTATGACCTGCCTGACACGTCTCACTATGAACCGACGCTTGCTGGCATCATGCAATTTGAACGAGACTTGATAGCGGATGCTGTTTAACGTTCTGAGATCATATTGACTCATATCTGTTAATATTGTATTATGGAAAAGTTCTCGCGCGCCAAGTCGCAGCGAAACGAACATTGACAGGCGTAGATATCGGACAGCGGAATAGGTTTATCTGGTTTGTAAATCTACTTCGCTGTCCGACAATATATGGACACACAAAATGGCCGGTGTTATTGAGGAGTCCTCCGATAGGACACCCACCAACGGGTCACCACCTTGGTGACACCGGCCAGATCGAGCCTCGTCGTAGATCAGGGGAGAGGGTGCGTGCTGCTGTGACTTGCCACCGGCACGAACTGCAACACCCTCTGTATCTTCGACGAGGCTCATGGAGGTATAGCTCAGCGGCAGAGCTGCTGATTACTAGTCAGTGTGCGCAGGTTCGAGTCTTGCTACCTCCGCCCAGTGGGCAAAGTTCAGTTGCGCTTGAACACCTACGTTGGTCCGGACCAGTCGTAGGAGGTCACGGGTTCGATTCCCGTTGTCCACGCTTCGGAGCTGGCCACATTATATGTGGTTCACCATAGCCACACATAAAGCGAAACGGGCGGAACCCCAACTCGCGCGTGGCCAGCTCCCTCATCCATCCAGTCAGGGCTACCAGGAGGTTACTCATATGCCCATGACCAACCCAAAAAAGAAGGTGAAATGCCCCGCCTGCAACGGCCGCGGCTTCACCACGGCACTGCTCGGCCAGACAAAGTTCCCCTGCAAACCCTGCAAGGGAGAAGGCAAGGTCGACAAGTAGCCGGGGTGGCTACTTGAAGAGAGGGATGGATGTGCTGCTACCATGACGGCACAGGTGGTTGTGATCTGCGTAACGCGATCCTGCCCAGGCGCCTGAATCACGCCTGTCCATCTTTCAGAGTTGACAGTTAAGCCGTCAATTGTGAAGGGTGACACTATAATTGCTATACTTTTTATCAGATGAATATTTGGGACAACCTACCAAAACCATTTTTTGTATTGGCTCCAATGGAGGCCGTAACAGACCATGTCTTTAGACGGGTTGTTAATCACGCCGCCCCTGCAGACCTCTACTTTAGTGAGTTTACTAACGCTACCGGTTGGGTACACGCAGGTGAGAAGGCAGTTGCCGGCCGCTTAACGATACACAAGGATGAGGATTACCCGTTGATTGCACAGATTTGGTGTGCAGAGCCTGAGGACATCGCCTCGCTTGCCCGTCACTGCAAAGAACTTGGCTATATGGGTATTGACCTCAATATGGGATGCCCAGTTAAGACTGCAGTGAAGAACAGTGGTGGCTCTGCCATGATCCGTCAACCCGATCTGGCAGCCGAGATGATTGCCGCCGCCAAAACAGCTGGCCTCCCAGTGAGCGTAAAAACACGCCTAGGTTACAGCACGGTAGGTGAGTGGCGCGGCTGGCTTGGCCACTTACTCAAACAAGATATCGCTGCGCTCACCATCCACCTCAGAACAAAAAAAGAGATGAGCAAAGTCCCTGCTCATTGGGAGCTTGCACCAGAAATCGTTGCACTTCGAGACGAGCTTGCACCAGAGACACTTGTCATCGGCAACGGCGATATTAGAGACAGGCAACACGGCCTACAACTCATCGACGAGACCGGTATGAATGGCATGATGATTGGCCGTGGAATATTTACCAACGTCTTCGACTTTGAGGATACACCACAAGAGCACTCACAGAGAGAGTTGCTCGGGCTACTCAGTATGCATCTCTCACTGTTCGAAGCCGCCAAAACCACGCGACCATATCAGACGCTCAAACGCTTCTTTAAAATATATGTTCGTGACTGGAGTGGTGCGCATGAGTTGCGCAACCAACTGATGGAGACGAGCTCACTTGATGAAGCGCGAGCTCTGATAGATGCGCACATGCCGTAAGTACGATATACTCTATTCAAAGTATTTAATGGGTGTCGATGGAAGCAGGGGACTAGATGGCGGCAGAAAGTAAGACAGCAAACGTAAAACCAACATATGATTCAAACCCGTTTACGTTAGCATTTAACTCATTTATGCGAATGTTCAATACCAACACCGTGTGGGCAGTAGTATTTTTGGTGTTTGGCATCCTTGGCGCCCTCGGACAATTTGTTGGCAACATCGCCGACATTGCATCAACACCGAGCTCAACCTACGAGCAACGCGAGCAGAAGGCACCGTTTGACGACGATTATGACTACATCGATAGCTCTACATCTAATGATATAAGAACTTCACCAAAAGATGATACGAGCACGCTGAGCGTTGTAGCTATCATTTTGATTATAATCGGCGTCACAATTGCCGTCGTCATATTTGGTGGGATCATCTACGCAGTCGGCCTCTTTGTCTCAGCGCTATTTACATACGTGGCACTGCAGAGTGAGAAAGGTAAGACTGTAGACTTCTCTGAGGCCTGGAGTGCTGTCGCTAAGCGGTATTGGCGCCTCCTCGGATCGCAACTATTAGCCGGCCTGAAGATCTTTGGCTGGACGCTATTATTCATCGTACCCGGCATCATTGCTGCCTTTAGATACGCCCTGCTACCATACGTCGTTATGGCAGCGGAGGACAGTGAGAAGGGTGTGAAGACAGCCCACGATAGAACAAAAGCTCTCGTGAAGGGTCGTCTCTGGGAGGTATTTGGCATCAGTACAGTGGCAGCAGTCGTCCCGTTTGTAGGCTCTATGCTCCAGCTGACCGGTAATGCCGCGCTCTACACACAGCTTGACCATTACGATAAAAAGAAGCTTGAGAAGCCAAAAATTCACTGGCTTAACTACCTCGGTGCAATTCTGCTCGCGCTGCTCTTTGTTTTCGTACTTATTGTCGGCCTCATCATCTTCTTGGTAATACTTGCCAACAAGTAATATTAGGCTGCTATTGGCAGGATCGGGAGTGATGTATCTCCAAGTTGAGCACCAGTTGCAAAGTTGAAGTATGTCATACCTGCTGCCAGCTCAGTTGCCTTATGTGTGTCACCGCCAACAAATTGGGTAGCTGAATCACCCAGCGCCCAGGCATCAACCACAAATACACCGTAATCGACTCCATAATCTTCAGCAATTCGAGCACGATCAATAGTCGTATTTGCCACACCATTGAGTACAATCGCAACCTCAAGATGGTCGCCAATATAGTGCTCGTATTCTGCGCCAGCTCCATGAGCTGCCTTAACTACAGACTCTCTGTCATTTGCAAAGAATGTATTATCACGTGAGTAGGTGAGTCCATTTTTGTGAATGTCTTCGGCTACGACATCTGCAATATTGACCCCATGGTTCACAGCAAGCTTATGCAAAGAGGTTCCATGATTGCCAATAAGCGAGAAGATGTCGCGTGCCCTGGCGCACGCGCCGCAATCGCACGCAGAGTGATCGCCGCCGTGAACACCCATTGGTAAACCTTGCTCGAGCGCATGCGCAGTCTCCGCCTCAACGATAGCGAGCTCACTACCATGTTCACGAGCGCCCCACGCAAGAAGCCCACCATACACGATGCTCAAGAACCCACCCGCTGAGTTTGGATCAAACTCACGAATAGTACCCTCACGGACTCGGCCATCAACACACCATTTTATAAAGTTTTGTGTGACAGGTACGTTATACTTCCCGTGTGCAATATCACCATACAGCCGTTGGAGCGTGTCCAGATTGAGCTCGCCTGAGGCAAGACGGCTGTCTACACCAATACTACCGAGGCCAAGACCATCATAGTCGCCAAGTCGGTGCAAAGATTCAAGTTGTACTGCTGTTTGTTTCACAAACTACTCCTTACTTACATATGTGATATTTGTCACAAAACACAAATACCATAATACTCCTTGGGAACAGTTTTTCAAGTGTTATCTATGTCTACGTTTGTACTTAGCGACGTTGAGACGGACCGCTTGACGATCAATCATTGCCTGAGCCTTATCAAGGCTTACTTTATCTTTGGCATCTGCGTAGGCTCGCTCGGCCGCAGCTAAAGCCTTTTTGGTGTTCTCCTCGTGGATGTCCTCGGCATGCACTGCCTCATCGGACAGTATTCTGATGGTGTTATCTAAGATCTCAATCACGCCACCGTCGGTTGCAAAA
>JAGQNU010000058.1 GCA_020427905.1 Candidatus Saccharimonadota bacterium
TGAGATTGAGAAGGCGCACCCAGACATATTCAACATGTTGCTTCAAATTCTTGAAGACGGAACCTTAACTGATGCAAAAGGACGTAGCGTTGACTTCACAAATACAGTCATAATCATGACCGGTAACGTTGGCGCGGAGCAACTCAAGCGTGAGTCTGCGCTTGGATTTAGGGCCACGAGTAAAACTGAGGTTGAGCAACTTGCAGAGCTGCACGAGGAAAACTCAGAGCGAGTTCTTGATGAGCTTAAGCACACAATGCGACCTGAGCTAATTAACAGGATCGACAGAGTGGTGGTCTTTAAGGCCCTCACCACGAGTCAGGCCGGTAAAGTTCTTGATTTGCAGCTCCAAGAGTTAAACGATCGGTTGAGCAAAGAGCACGCAATTACTGTCAGCCTGACTGCTAAAGCCAAAAAACATATACTGACAAAGGGTTATCAAGCTAGTAGTGGTGTACGAACCTTGCGCCGTGCGCTGCAGGATATGGTTGAAGATGAGCTTGCCGAGCGACTTCTTAAAGGCACAATCAAATCTGGTGCAGCTATCACAATTGACTACAAGTCTAAGAAGCTTCAACTCGCGGTTGCGTAGCTACTACGTGCTAGACTAATACTATGCTTAAAAAATCGATAGTTTTTATCACATTTGTCGGTGTAGTCGTGCTTGCTGGATTAGCTGTTATTAATAAGCAGCAAATAAAAGACTACTATGTAGTCTCAACTACTGACGTACAACCTGCTGCAGCCTCAATTCAGTCGTCAATAAAACTCACAGGAAAGGGAGATTTTTTGTATGAAGCAAGTCGACCACAGGTGCTGTCCAGTAGTGCATTCAACGCAGCTTGTAAGAACGTTGCGGAAGAACATAGTGTTATTTTAGGGTGCTATACAAACCAAAGGTTCTATGTGTACTCAATAGATGATGCTCGTCTGGATGGCGTGGAGGAGGTGACTGCAGCACACGAGTTGTTGCACGCAGTGTATGAGCGAATGACTACGACCGAACAGCAAACTATAGACAAGCAGCTTGTTGCGGTAGCCAATACGATTCAGGATGAACACTTTAAGGAGACGGTTGAAGCGTACCGCAAGGCTGAGTCTGGACAGCTTAATAACGAACTTCACTCCATACTCGGAACCGAGATCGCAGTGCTGCCCGCTACGCTTGAGCAACATTATGCGCAGTACTTCAGTGATAGGCAAACAATCGTTGCGTACTCAAACCAATACCAAGAGATCTTCAGGGAGAGTGAGCGACAACGAGATGTCTATGAGGCGCAGCGTACCACACTAAAATCGCAGATAGATCAGATCAATCAACAAATCGACGATTTGCAGAAGACACTCAACAGTAAACAGCAGGAGTTGCAAGCATTGCGCAGTACCAGCGTTGCTGCTTACAATGCACAAGTGCCCACCTACAATGCGTTGATTTCTGATTACAATACTCTCATAGACCAGGTTAAGCGGTATATCGCTACATATAACGACATCATCGCCAAAGAGAATGCTTTGGCTGTTACTCAAAATGAACTGCAACAACTCTTGGACAGCAATTATCAGACCAAATAATAACGAGTGATATACTGTAGGTGATATGCCTAAACAGACACAAAGATTCACGTGCCAAGAGTGTGGAGCTGCTCATACTAAGTGGGCAGGGCGCTGCTCTAGTTGCGGCGCATGGAACAGTTTGGTCGAGGAGGTGCAAGTTTCGTCAGACGCCTCGCTCGCAAAGTCAAAAGGTAGCAAGCTGAAAGCAACGCAAGCTGGTACTGTACCTGCTGCGGAGCGCAGTAAACGTTACACAACTACACTTGGTGATGTCGATACAGTGCTGGGCGGCGGGTTTGTAAAGGGGAGTGTCAATTTGATTGCAGGTCAGCCAGGTATTGGTAAAAGCACATTACTGATGCAGCTAGCGGCAAAGTTAGCATCGAGTAAATCGACACTATATGTGAGCGGCGAAGAGTCGTTAGAGCAGGTAAGTATGCGTGCTGAGCGTACTGCCGGTGCCAGCTCAAAAAAAGTTCTTCTCGCGAGCTCAACGAGCAGTGACGATATAGCGCAAACAATTCTGAGTGGTGAGTACGAGATAGTGGTGGTGGACTCCATACAAACCGTTTCGTGCCAGGCTGTCAGTTCTGCTCCAGGATCTGTCAGTCAGATAACCAACAGCACATATCTACTAACCCAAGCTGCTAAGCAGAGTGGTACTACACTCATTATTGTTGGTCATGTCACAAAAGAGGGATCTATTGCTGGCCCGAAGTTGTTAGAACATTTAGTAGATGTTGTCCTCCAGCTTGAAGGCGACCGTTATGGTGGTTTCAAAGTGCTCAGATCTGTAAAAAATAGATTTGGCGCTACATCTGAGGTTGGTATCTTCGATATGACTGAAAAAGGCTTAGAGCCGGTAACAAACCCTTCAGCCGTACTACTTGCTGAGCGTCAAGTGGCCGACGGATCCGTGGTTATGGCTGCAATGGAGGGTACTCGACCTATTCTGGTTGAGGTACAAGCACTCGTTAATCGTACATCGTTCGGCTACCCAAAGCGGACTGCCTCAGGCTTCGATATCAATCGTCTCAACCTCCTTGCAGCCGTACTCAGTCGTCGAACCAAACTGGATTTGAGTGAGTTGGATGTTTATATAAACATTGTCGGCGGTATCAAGATAACTGAGCCTGCAGCTGATCTGGCAGTCTGCATGGCAATTGCGTCAGCAGCAAAAGGCATGACGCTCAAGGACGACGCAGTTGTCTTTGGGGAGGTTGGTCTATCTGGTGAGGTGCGACACGTCTCACATATTCCACAGCGTCTTAAGGAGGCAAAGAAGCTTGGTTTTAAGCGTGCAGTCGGTCCCGCTGATAAAACTGATTCAGCGGCGCTCAATTCAGTTAAAACCCTGAAAGATGCTCTTAACAATTACTTATCAAAATAACAAATAAGAAGGAATTAAATGGAAATCATATTATTAACAGTTGGCGTAGCAACACTGATCGTAGTGGTTGTGCAGCTACTACAGAACTCATCACTTAATCTCAGACGAAAAAATGCTGTATTGCTTGATACCTGCGCACTAATTGACGGTAGGATCATTGAGGTTGTGAAGTCTGGGTTTGTACCAGCTCAACTACTTATACCTCGGTTTGTCTTGGCAGAGCTACAGTTACTAGCCGATAAATCAGATCATCTCAAGCGTGAACGAGCTCGGTATGGCCTGTCAGTCGTTCAGGAACTTCAAGCAAGCAAACACACAGATGTTAGGGTCATATCTGATGATATTACTGATGCTGATGGCGTTGATGATAAACTCGTTA